>NZ_JBEUPA010000077.1:0-36695 GCF_040492065.1 Actinomadura sp. NPDC000929
GGCGGTCCGGGACGCCACAGGCCGCTGCGGGCGAACATCCCGCCCGCCCGGCCGACCGACGCCGCGCGGCCGGCCAGCGCCGCGCGGCGCCCGTCCTCCGATCGTCCGCTCATCTGCCGCCTCCGGGTACGGGGTTGGGGGTACCGACCGTACGGACGGAGGCTCTCGTCCTCTTCTGACCCGGCCCAGCTCTTCGGCCGGGCTTTTGTCAGGAGCCTGACAACGCGCGGCCCTCCGCGGCGGGGACGGGGACGTCCCCCTTCGCGGGTTCCGGCGAGTCCCCGAGGTCGAGGCTGTCGCGCAGCGTCACCGGCTTGAGGAACGCCGCCGCGACGATGCCGACGATCGCGATCGCCGCGGAGATCAGGAAGATGTGGCCGGTGGCGTCGCCGTAGGCGGCCCGGACGACCTGCTGGACGGACGGGTGCAGCGCGCTGATGTCGAGGGTGCCCGCGTCGCCGCCGCCCGAGCCCGGGTTCACGCCGAGCCTGCGCAGCCCGTCGGCGATCCGGTCCGCGACCTGGTTCGCCAGGACGGCGCCGAGCACCGAGACGCCGACCGTCCCGCCGAGGGAGCGGAAGAACGTGACGGTCCCGCTCGCGGCGCCGATCTCGTGGAGGCGCACCGAGTTCTGCACGACGAGGACGAGGTTCTGCATCGTCATGCCGACCCCCGCGCCGACCAGGAACATCGCGGCGCCGATGAAGACGAGCGAGGTCTGGTGGTCGATGGTGGCGAGCAGGCCGAACCCGGCGGTCAGCACGACCGTCCCGAAGACGATGTAGGGCTTGACCTTGCCGGTCCTGGTGGCGAAGCGCCCGGCCACGGTGGACGCGCCGAACACGCCGAGCATCATCGGGAACGTGAGCAGGCCCGCCTTGGTCGGGCTGTAGCCGCGCCCGATCTGGAAGTACTGGCCGAGGAAGACGGCGCCGCCGAACATCGCCATGCCGACGGCCAGGCTGGCCGTGATCGCGAGCGCGGTGTTGCGGCGCGCGACGATGTCCAGCGGGACGATCGGCTCCGCGGCGCGAGCCTCGACCCACACGGCCGCGGCGAGCAGAACCACGCCGGAGCCGGCCATCGCGGCCGTCTGCCACGACAGCCAGGCGAAGTTCTCGCCGACGAAGGTGATCCAGATCAGCAGCACGCTGACCCCGGCGGCGATGAGCGTCGCGCCCAGGTAGTCGATCTTGACGTCGGGCCGGCGGACGTGCGGGAGCCGCAGGGTCTTCTGGAGCAGCCCGAAGGCCACGACCGCGAACGGCACGCCGATGAAGAAGCACCAGCGCCAGCCGAGCGCGGAGTCGACGATGAGGCCGCCGAGCAGCGGCCCGCCGACCGTGGCGACGGCCATCACGCCGCCGAGGTAGCCGTAGTAGCGGCCCCGGTCCCGCGGGCTGATCATCGCCGCCATGATGATCTGGACGAGGATCTGCAGCGCGCCGACGCCGAGGCCCTGCACCGCGCGGAAAGCGATGAGCTGCGCGGTGCTCTGCGCGAACCCGGACGCCACGGACGCCAGGACGAAGATGCCGACGCCCGCCTGGAGCAGCGTCTTCTTGTCGTAGAGGTCGGCCAGCTTGCCCCAGATCGGGGTGCTGGCGGTCGACACGAGCAGGGTCGCGGTGACGACCCAGGTGTACTGCGACTGGCTGCCCTTGAGGGCGCCGATGATCTGCGGCAGCGCGGTGGACACGACGGTGCTGCTCAGCATCGCCACGAACAGCACCAGCAGCAGGCCGCTGAGCGCTTCGAGGATCTGGCGGTGCGACATCGGCGCCGATCTCGCGGGGACCTGCTCGGCCAAGGAACGCCTCCGGGTGAAGTGGGCCTGTCCGGGATGGGAACGAGGGGATCAACCCCCGGCCCGGACACTTTATTCCCACTGCGCAAAATTTCGCGCTGGGCAGGTTTTTCCCCGCTAGGCTGGGGCCCACCATGGAGACCACCGGCGGGCTGCGCGAACGCAAGAAGGAGGCGACGCGCCGCGCCCTGCACGAGGCCGCGATGCGGCTCGCCGTCGAGCACGGCCTGGACGAGGTCACCGTCGAGGCCATCGCCGACGCGGCGGGCGTCTCCCGCCGCACCTTCTCCAACTACTTCGCCGGCAAGGAGGACGCCCTCCTCTACGGCGACGAGCAGCGGATGAACGCCGTGCTGGCGACCTTCGCGGCCCGCCCGGCCGGCGAGTCGTCATGGACGGCGCTGCGCGCCTCCCTGGACGCCCTGCACGCCGAGGCCGGCGACCTGGACCCCCACTGGGCGGCGCAGACGCGCCTCGCCCGCAAGCATCCGTCCGTCCTCGGGCGGCAGCTCGCCAGCTACGCCGAGTTCGAGCGCGCCCTCGCCGACCTGATCGCCTCCCGGGACGGCCTCCCCCGCCTGCGCGCCCGCGTCATGGCCGGCGCCTTCATGACCGCGCTGCGCGTCGCGTCCGTGACCTGGATCGAGGAGCAGCCCGTCCGCCCCCTCTCCGAGGTCGCCGCCGAGACCCTCACCGAGATGGCCCGCGAGTTCCGCTGACCGTCCGGGCCCTCAGGGGCGGGGGATGTTGCGCAGGTTGCTGCGGGCCAGGTCGAGCATCCTGCCGACGCCGCCGGTGAGGACGGTCTTGCCGGCCGACAGCGCGAAGCCCTTCACCTGCTGCGGCGTGATGCGCGGCGGGATGGACAGGGCGTTCGGGTCGGTCACGACGTCCACCAGGTAGGGGCCGGGCGCGGCCAGCGCGCGCTCCATCACGGTGCGCACGTCGGACGGGCGCTCCACCCGCGCCGACTCGATCCCGGCCGCCTCGGCGATCGCCGCGTAGTCGACGGGCTCGTGGTCGGTCTCGTAGGACGGCAGGCCGTCCACCATCATCTCCAGCTTCACCATGCCGAGCGACGCGTTGTCGAACAGGATGATCTTCACGGGGACGCGGTGCAGCCGCACGGTGAGCAGCTCGCCGAGCAGCATGCCGAGACCGCCGTCGCCGGAGATCGAGATCACCTGGCGCCCGGGCGCGCCGAACTGGGCGCCGACGGCGTGCGGGAGCGCGTTGGCCATGGAGCCGTGGACGAACGAGCCCATCACGCGGCGGCGCCCGTTCGGGGTGATGTAGCGGGCGGCCCAGACGTTGCACATCCCGGTGTCCACGGTGAAGATCGCGTCGTCGTCGGCGAGGTCGTCCAGGACGCCGGCGACGTACTCGGGGTGGATCGGGATGTGCCGGTCGATGTCGCGGGTGTAGGCGGAGACCACGTTCTCCAGCGCCCGCGCGTGGCGGTGCAGCATCTCGTCGAGGTAGGAGCGGTCGTGCTTCTGCTCCACCTTGTCCAGGACGAGCCGGATCGTCTCCCCGACGTCCCCGTGGACCGCGAGATCGAGCGGTGTCCGGCGGCCCGGCTTGGACGGGTCGTCGTCCACCTGGATGGTGTTCTTGCCCGGCAGGAACGGGTCGTAGGGGAAGTCGGTGCCGAGCAGGAGGACGAGGTCGGCGTCCTGCATCGCCTCGTAGCAGGCGCCGTAGCCGAGCAGGCCGCTCATGCCCACGTCGAACGGGTTGTCGTACTGGATCCACTCCTTGCCGCGCAGCGCGTGGCCGACCGGCGAGAGCAGCCGGTGCGCCAGCTCGATCACCTCGGAGTGGGCGTCCCGGACGCCGGCGCCGCAGAACAGCATCACCTTCCGCGCCCGGTTGAGCGCGCCGGCGAGCTGCTCGACCTGGTCGGCCGGCGGACGGACGATGCCCTTGCGGACGAGGAAGTCGTGCTCGCCGGTCGGTTCGGCGGTGTCACGGCCCGCGACGTCCCCGGGCAGCGTCAGCACGGAGACGCCGCCGAGCCCGATCGCGTGCTGGATGGCGGTCCGCAGGATGCGCGGCATCTGCTCCGGGGTGACGATCGGCTCGCAGAAGTGGCTGCAGTCGACGAACAGCCGCTCGGGGTGGGTCTCCTGGAAGTAGCCGCTGCCGATCTGCACGCTCGGGATCTGCGACGCCAGCGCCAGCACCGGCGCCCCCGACCGGTGCGCGTCGTAAAGCCCCTGGATGAGGTGGGTGTTGCCCGGGCCGCAGCTCCCCGCGCACACGGCGAGCCGTCCCGTGGTCTGCGCCTCGGCCGCCGCCGCGAACGCGCCCGCCTCCTCGTTGCGGACGTGCACCCAGTCGATCCCGCGCGTCCGGCGCACGGCGTCGACGACCGGGTTGAGGCTGTCGCCCACCACCCCGTAGATCCGCCGGACCCCGGCCTGCCGCAGCACCTCGATGAACTGGTCGGCGACGGTCGCCATTCGCCCTCTCCCCCGCTGAGTCCCCCGCTACGTCTCCCCCGCCATGCAATGCCCCCTGGCTCACGGCTGACACCGGGCTACGGCTGACACCCCCGGCCCCACCGGGGTTAAATGGTCAAACCATGAACTAGATGGGCGGGACTGCGAGCGGATGACGGACGACCACGCGGGCATGAGCACCGACGACCGGGCGGAGCTGGACTTCTGGTCGTTCGTCGATCTCGCGGGACGGCGGCTCTCGGAGGAGTACGGGTTCCGGCACCGGCTGGCGACGCGGCTGCTGCTGACGCTGAACCGGGCGTCGGCGATCGTCACCTACGACCTGGAGTCCACGGTGCACCGGCCGCGTGGCCACTCCTGGTCGGCGTTCCGGCTGCTGTTCGTGACCTGGCTCGCCGGGCCGCTGGAGCCCGGCCGGGCCGCCACGCTGGCCGGGATGAGCAGGGCCGCCGTCTCCAACCTGAGCAAGACGCTCGTCGCGGACGGGATGCTCGCGCGCACCCGGGGCGAGCGGGACGGCCGGTCGGTGATCCTCGCGCTGACCGAGCGGGGGCAGGAGGCCATGCTGGAGATCTTCGCCGGGCAGAACGAGCGCGAGCGGCAGTGGGCGGACGTGCTCACCGAGACCGAGCAGCGGATGCTCGTCATGCTGCTGGACAAGCTCATCGCGGGACGCGGCTCGTTCGACGCCCGCGAGCGCAGCTGACCGGGGCGACGCCGCCGATTGGGGCCTTCCCCTTTGAGGGAGAACAGCCGTAAGGTCGGCAGAAAGTAGTTAATGCATTAATCATCGGAGGCGATGGAGCATGGCCCACTACCGCCGGGTCGGCCACGTGCCGCCGAAGCGCCACACCCAGCACCGCCACAGCGGCCAGGGGGGCGGCGAGGAGCGGCTCTACTTCGAGGAGCTGATGGGCGAGGAGGGCTTCTCCTCCGACTCGTCACTGCTGTACCACCGGGAGATCCCGTCCGCGATCGTCGACTCGCGGGTCTGGGACGTCCCCGACCAGACCACGACGCCCAACCATCCGCTGCGGCCCCGCCATCTGAAGCTGCACGAGCTGTTCCCCAAGGAGACCTGGTCCGAGACCGACGTCGTCACCGGCCGCCGGATCATCCTCGGCAACGGCGACGTCCGGATCTCCTACGTGGTGTCCGCCGCGGACTCTCCGTTGTACCGCAACGCGACCGGCGACGAGATCGTCTACATCGAGTCCGGCACCGCGACGGTCGAGACGATCTTCGGGGCGGTGGAGGCGAAGCCGGGCGACTACGTCGTCATCCCGACCTCGACCACGCACCGCTGGCTGCCGACCGGCGACCAGCCGCTGCGCGCGTACGCGATCGAGGCCTCAGGCCACGTCGCGCCGCCGAAGCGCTACCTGTCGCGCTACGGCCAGTTCCTGGAGCACGCCCCGTACTGCGAGCGCGACCTGCACGGCCCGGGCGAGCCCCTCCAGGCCGACGGCGCCGACGTCGAGGTCCTCGTCAAGCACCGCACGTCGCGCGGCATCTCCGGCACCCGGCTGACCTACGCGCGCCACCCGTTCGACGTCGTCGGCTGGGACGGCTGCCTGTACCCGTTCACGTTCAGCGTGCACGACTTCGAGCCGATCACCGGCCGCGTCCACCAGCCGCCGCCCGTCCACCAGGTGTTCGAGGGCCCGGGCTTCGTCGTGTGCAACTTCGTGCCGCGCAAGGTGGACTACCACCCGCTGTCGATCCCGGTGCCCTACTACCACTCGAACGTGGACTCCGACGAGATCATGTTCTACTGCGGCGGCGACTACGAGGCCCGCAAGGGCTCCGGCATCGGGCAGGGCTCGGTCTCGGTGCACCCGGGCGGCCTCGCGCACGGCCCGCAGCCCGGCGCGTACGAGCGCAGCATCGGCGTCGAGTTCTTCGACGAGCTGGCGGTCATGGTCGACACCTTCCGGCCCCTCGAACTGGGCGAGGGCGGCCTGGACTGCGAGGACGAGGCGTACGCCTGGACCTGGGCGGGGCGGCGATGACCACCCCGTTCGCGGTTCCCCCGTTCGCGGCGGGCCTGTGCGACGACGCCGCCGTCTTCCCGCCGGGGCTCGCGCCGCTCGCCGACGCCGTCCCGGCGCACCGCGACCACCGCGCCGCCGCCTACGCCGGCCTCGTCGGCCCGCTGGTGCTGCCCGCCTCCGCGCTCGACGCCCTGCACCCGCTGCTCGACGGCGAGCCGCTCGACGTGTCGGTCACCGCGCCGAACGGCCCGTGCGAGGCCGCCAAGGCGGTGGGCGTCGCCGCCGGCCTGCCCGTCGACCTGCGCGGGCTGGAGGTCGCCGTCCCGCCCGGCATGGGGCCGGAGGAGTTCTTCCGCGTGCTCGGCCGCCCCGGCGTCCCCGTGTACGTCGAGATCCCCCGCGACGAGCGGCGCCCCGCGTTCATCGAGGCGGTCGCCGCGCGCGGCGACCGCGCGAAGTTCCGCACCGGCGGGGTGAAGGCGCACCTGTACCCGGGCACGGACGAGCTCGCCGCCGCCGTCACGTCGGTCGTGGAGGCGGGCGTTCCGTTCAAGGCGACGGCGGGGCTGCACCATCCCGTCCGGAACACCGATCCCGAGACCGGGTTCCACCAGCACGGATTCCTGAACCTGCTGCTCGCGACCGACGCCGCCCTGCGCGGCCGCCCGCACGCGGAGCTCGCCGCCGTCCTGGCCGACCGCGACGCGCCGGCGGTCGCCGCCCGCGTGGCGGGGCTCGGCGAGGCGCGCACGGCCGCGGCCCGCGCCCGCTTCCTGTCCTTCGGGACGTGCAGCATCACCGACCCCCTGACCGAACTCGCGGACCTCGGACTGCTCGGGTCCGCCCTCCTGGAGACCTCCCGATGACCCGCATCGCGATTCCCGGAGACTCCCTCTTCGGGCTCGCCAACCTCCCCTACGGCGTGTTCTCGCCCCCGGGCGCCGCGCCCCGCGTGGGCGTCCGCGTGGCCGACTCCGTCGTGGACCTCGCCGCCGGCCTCGGCGACGACGTCTTCGCCGCGCCGACGCTGAACCCGTTCATGGCCCAGGGCCACGCGCGCTGGGTCGAGGTCCGCGAGCAGGTCCTCGACCTGGTCTCCGAGGACGTCCCGGACGAGGCCGTCCACCCCCTCGGCGCGGTGACCCCGCACATGCCGTTCGAGGTCGCCGACTACGTGGACTTCTACGCCTCCGAGCACCACGCGTCCAACCTCGGCCGGCTGTTCCGCCCGGACTCCGAGCCGCTCATGCCGAACTGGAAGCACCTGCCGGTCGGGTACCACGGCCGCGCCGGGACGGTCGTCCCGTCCGGGACGCCGATCGTGCGCCCGAGCGGGCAGCGCAAGGGCGAGGCGGCGCCCACGTTCGGGGAGAGCCGCCGCCTCGACATCGAGGCCGAGGTCGGCTTCGTGGTCGGCACCGGCTCGGCGCTGGGCGACCCGGTGGGCGCCGACGACTTCGACGAGCGGGTGTTCGGCGTCGTCCTCGTCAACGACTGGTCGGCCCGCGACATCCAGGCGTGGGAGTACGTCCCGCTCGGCCCGTTCCTGGGGAAGAGCTTCGCGACGTCGGTGTCCCACTGGGTCGTCCCGCTCCTCGCCCTGGAGGCCGCCCGCGTCGCCACGCCGCCGCAGGACCCCGAGCCGCTGCCCTACCTGCGCGAGAAGAACCCGTGGGGCCTGGACCTCGACCTCGCCGTCTCCTGGAACGGGCAGGTCGTCTCCCGTCCGCCCTACCGGGAGATGTACTGGTCGCCCGCCCAGATGCTCGCGCACATGACGGTGAACGGTGCCTCGTCCCGCACCGGCGACCTGTTCGCCTCCGGGACGGTCTCCGGCCCGGACAAGGACCAGCGCGGCGCCTTCATCGAGCTCACGTGGGGCGGCAAGGAGCCCGTGACGGTGAACGGCGAGCCGCGCACCTTCCTGGAGGACGGCGACGAGGTCTCGATCACCGCCTCCGCCCCCGGCCCCTCCGGCGCCCGCATCGGCTTCGGAGAGGTCACCGGCCGGATCCTCCCCGCCCGCTGAGTTTCCGGCGGGCGCCGCCCTCGGGGGGTGGCGCCCGCCGGACCCGCGGTCTCAGAGGGCGGCGAGGAAGGCGAGCATGGCGGCGTTGACCTGGTCGGGCGCCTCCATCTGGACGAAGTGGCCGGCGCCCTCGATGACGTGGACGCCGCGCAGGCCCGGTACCTGAGTCTCCATCTGCTTCAGTGCGTCGGACCCCATCATCTGGAGGACGGGGTCGCGCTCGCCCACGAGGAACAGCGTGGGAACGGTGACAGGCTCGTCCGGACGGCTCTGCTTCTCGTTCCACACGTGGTCGTAGGCCCGGTACCAGTTGAGGCCACCGGTGAAGCCCGTCCGGCGGAACTCGTCGGCGTAGAAGGCGAACTCGTCCTGCGACAGCCACGGCCATGGAAGGGGCGGGGCTTCGGGGAGCACATCGAGGTATCCGTTGCCTTCGCTCGGGTGCTGCCAGATGTCGAGGTACCGGTAACCGCCGCTGAGCGCCCAGAAGACGTTCGCCAGGAAGCGGTCCGGTTCGGCCCCCAACTCCTCGTCCGCAGGCCCCTCCTCCTGGAAGTAGTGCACGTGCACGAAGTGCTGTTCGGCCATGCGCGCGTACAGCTCGGTGGGAGGACGCTTCGAGACGGGCATGCGCGGCACGCTCAACTGCATCAGCGCCTTGACCCGTCCAGGGGCCCATTGAGGGAGGTCCCAGACGAGAGCGGCCCCGAAGTCGTGGCCCGCGAAGACGGCCTCGTCGATGTCCAGGGCGTCCAGGACACCGACCAGGTCGGCGACGGTGTGCCGCCGGTCGTAGGCCCGCGGCGAAGGCGGGCGGCCGCTGCGCCCGTATCCGCGCATGTCGAGGGCGATGGCCCGGTATCCCGCCGCGGCCAGAGCCGGGAGCTGCCGCCGCCAGCTGAACCAGAGGCCCGGGAAACCATGGCACATCACCACCGGGAGACCGTCGCCCTGCTCGACCGCGTGAAGGGTGACGTCACCCGCGTCCAGCATGTGGTGGCGCTCGCGGAAGCTCATCCCGGGCCCTCCCTCCGCCAGGGACGATCCTGAAGCCTCGCGCGCGGCGCGGCGCTCCGCCCTCCCGGTCACCGGGACGGCGGTTGGACGGGCGGCCGTCCCGTCGGCGAGGGTCGGGCCACCATGTCACGACTCCCGAGGACGCAGCCCCCGAGTCCCGACCTCGCCGCGCGCGTCGCCCGGCTGGAGGCCATCGAGGAGATCAAGGCGCTCAAGCACCGCTACCTGCGGGCCTGCGACGCCAAGGACCCCGACGGGTTCCGCGCCTGCTTCATCGCCTCGGGCGCCTCGATCGACTACGGCCGGCTGGGCGCGTTCGACGACGCGGAGGGCATGGTCAGGGTCTTCGAGGCGATCGCGCTCCGGAAGGTCGACGGCCGGAGCGCCGTCCTCGACATGCACCACGCGACGCACCCGGACATCACCGTCCACGACGGGACGCGCGCGTCGGGACGCTGGACGCTCAAGTTCCGCCAGGTGAACCTGGAGGACGGCACCGAGTCTGTGAGCACCGGCGAGTACGACGACGAGTACGTGGTCGAGGACGGCCGCTGGAAGATGGCCAGGTGCCGCTTCCGCCGCCACTGGACGATCACCCGTCCGCTGGGCCCCGGCTGCCGCGTCGACCTCGACGGTCAGTTCGAGCCCGCGAAGGAGACGTAGCCGCCGGTGTCGGTGATGAGGACCGTCCTGCCGTCCTTCTCTCCGGCCGGTCGCCGCGGTGCCGGGACCTCGGGGGCAGGCCGGTTGCGGCACGGAACGGCTCGTCCGCTGACCAGGTAGGTGCCGACCGAGGTCCCGGATCCGGTGCGCCGGCCGTCCTGGTCGTAGACACCGGAGGTGGTCAGCGTCCAGATCATGAACTGGCCGCGCTCGAAGTGGCCCGGGTTGATCGTCATCTTCCAGCCGCCGCCCGGCCGCGGGAGATCGCTCGGCACGGTGTAGAGCCCGTCCGGCATGTCGTACACGTTCGGCGGGAGGTCGACCTGCCTGGCATGGGGCTGCGGGCACACCTGGCCCTCAGGGATGGAGTACACGACCGCCGGCACGCCCAGCGAGCGCAGCTCCCGCGAGAGCGCGTCAGCGTCGCGCGAGTCCAGGGTCTTCTCGGTGACCTCGACGGTGACCAGGCCGGACGGATCCCGGGTCACCGCGTAGGCGGGCTGGGCGCCGCCTGTCCAGGCCGGAAGAACGCCGGCGACCGCGCACGCCGCGCACGCCGCCGCGAGTCCCCACGCCCGTCGCCCGCGCACCGCCCGCGGCCGGCGCTGCGGCCCGGGCGCCGACGCGCGAGCGTCCCGCTCCGTTCTGGCGGCGACCGCCGCGGTCAGCTCGGCCAGCCGCCGTTCCTGGTAGCCCGCGAGCGGGGTGTCGTCGCCGGAGATGCTGCTCATGAGGAGGCTCCCTTCGCCAAGGGGGACGGTGGAGTGGCGGTCGACCGAGCGGATGCCGCGTCGTCCGCGGAGAAGGCGGCCTTCAGCCGTCTACGGGCCCGGTGCAGTCGAACCCGGGCGGCACCGTCGCGGATGCCCAGCGCCGCGGCCGCCTCGGCCAGGCTCAGGCCGTCCAGATCGACGAGCTCGATGACGCTGCGCAGCCGCTCGGGCAGCACGGAGAGCTTCGCGTGCAGGCCGCGCGCCGCTCGCTGGGCGTCGATCTGCTCTTCCAGCCGGACGATGTCGTCACCGTCCAGATGGCGATGACCCCCGGCCCGCCGCGCCTTGTCGCGTTCACCGGCGTGGCGCCGCCACTCGGCGGCCACCACGTTCCGGGCGATGCCCAGCAACCACGCCCGCGGGCTTCCCCGGCCGGCCTGGTAGCGCCCGGCGGCGTCGATCGCCGCCAGGAACACCTCGGTGGTCAGATCGTCGACCGTGTGAGGATCGGAGATCCGGCGGGCCACGAAGCGGGTCACGTCCGCGACATGCCGCCGGTAGAAGACCTCCAGCGCCGCTGGATCACGGCCGATCGCGGTGACGTCCGCCGGATCCGTGTCCACGGCCGACTTCTCATCTCCCATCCAAGAGCCTCCCGCCATGTGCTGTTTGGTCTTCTTGGTGGGAGGGCCTCGTCGTGTTACACCCGCCGTCCCTGTGCGGATCGGGACCACGGCCCGGCTAGAGTCGCACCCGACGAACGACGCGAGCCCGCGGGCCGCCCCGACCTGGTGAGCAGCACGGACCTGGTGAACAGCGTGGACCTGGTGAACAGCGTGGAACCGATCTTCCGGACGGCCGAGGCGGACGACGTCCCGGCCCTCGTCGCGCTCGTCGAGAGCGCCTACCGCGGAGACTCCAGCCGCGACGGCTGGACCACCGAGGCCGACCTTCTGGACGGCCAGCGCACGGACCCGGAGGCCGTGGCCGCCGTGGTGCACGACCCGCGCGCGGTGATGCTGGTGGCCGAGACGGACGGCGCGCTCACGGCGTGCTGCCAGCTGGAGGACCGCGGCGGGCACGCCTACTTCGGCATGTTCGCCGTCAGCCCGTCCCAGCAGGGCGGCGGGCTCGGCCGCCGGGTCCTGGCCGAGGCCGAGCGGCGGGCGCGCGAGCAGTGGGGCGCGGCCGAGATGCGCATGACGGTGATCAGCCAGCGCGAGGACCTGATCGCCTGGTACGTCAGGCGCGGCTACACCCGGACCGGCGAGACGAGCCCGTTCCCCTACGGCGACGAGCGCTTCGGCCTGCCCAAGCGCGACGACCTGGAGTTCGAGCTCCTGGTGAAGAAGCTCAGCTGACGCCCGCGTACCGTTCGAGCCGGGCCGCCGCGTACGCCGGGCCCGGCGCGGCGCGCAGCCGTCCGGCCAGCGCGGTCGCGGCCGCCCGGTAGGACGGGTCCTCGATCACCGTGCGGACGGCCGCCGCGATCTCCTCCGGCCCGGCGCTCTCACCGTCCAGCGCCAGCCCGGCAACCAGCTCGGCCGCGCGCCGGGCCAGCGCGGGCTGGTCGGCCGCCGGGTTCGGGAGCGCGACGACCGGCACGCCATCGTCAGCCCCCCGCCAGCAGAGATTCGATCATCACGGTCATCGTCGCCTCGGCCTCGGCCCGCGATTCGGCGGGGTCCGCAGCGCTGTTGAGGGTTGGCCGCCGCCAGACAGCGCTTTGGCGACCAAAGCCTCACCGGGAGTTTCAATGACACCCTTGAAGGCGTGAATCGATGGGAGGCGGACGCGTGAAGTTCGTTCTTGAAGTGGACATGAGTGAGGGCGCCGTCGCGCAGGACGCCGTCGCCGAACTGGGGCGGATCCTGCGGTACTGGGGCGGGAACGTCCGGCACTACGAGTTGAGGCCGGGAGACGGGTCCGCCGTCTACGACTCGGACTACCGCGAGGTGGGGCGCTGGGAGATCACCGAGACGCCCGCATAGCCCGGGAAACCCCACGCCCGGCCGGGAGATCCGGCCGGGCGCTGTGCGGGGAGCTCAGCGGGAGTTCAGGAGCCCGACGGGACCAGGCGGAAGGCGACGAAGGCGGGAGAGTGCTCCAGCTTCGCGTGGTCCTCCGGGTAGCGGTCGGCCATCTCGGGGACGGGCCGCGGCTCCACGAGCTCCTCGATGAGGAACCCGGCGGCGCGGAACTCGGCGCAGATCGCCGTCAGGGGGCGCCGCCACGCCCGGATCGGCCAGTCCCGTTCGGGGCTCAGCGACTCCTCCACCGGCTCTTCGAGGAAGTAGGAGCCGCCCAGGCGCAGCCATCCCGCCATCGGATGCTCCGTCGAGAGGACGACGGCGCCGCCCGGGGCCAGCATGCGGCGGAACTCCTCCAGCAGCGCGACGCGGTCGTCGAAGTAGTGCAGCGCCAGCGCCAGCACCACCAGGTCGACGGAGGCGTCCGGCATCCAGGCCACGGGCGTGGACAGGTCGTGGACGCGCAGGTCGGCGCGGCCTCCGGTGCGTTTCACGGCCATGTCGACGAAAGTGGGGCTGACGTCGCAGCCGGCCACGCGGGCGCCGCGGTCGAGAAGTTCCCGCGCGTAGAGGCCGGGACCGCACGCGGCGTCGAAGACGGTCAGGCCGGCCACGTCCCCCGCGAGGCCGAGCACGGCGGGACGGTCGTAGAGGGCGTTGTAGGAGCTGTCCTCGGCATGGGCGGCGTACTCGTGGGCGAAGCGCTCGTACATGCCCCCGATCGTGCCAGAAAGATCAACCGGAAGTGTCAGGAGGACGACCGGTCTCTGTCAGGTCCTCGGGGACCGGGCCGCCGCGCACCCGCTCCAGGTGGCCGCGGTAGGCGGCGATGTCGTTGAGGAGGTGACGGCGAGCAGTCGCCCCACAAGAAGCCCGCCAGGTGCAGCCGGACGAGCAGCTCCACCAGCGCGTCCAGCAGCCGGTCCGTGGGGTGGCCGTAGCGCGCGTTGGCGAAGAGCGCGCGGTAGGACGAGGAGTGGTCGAGGAACCGGGTGACGAGGACGGCGTCCACGGCAGGTCCAGCAGGCCGGCCGACGACTCACCGGGCGGGGTGAAGACGAAGCGCACGGCTCAGGGCCGCGTCGCGGACGTCCCGCCCGCGGTCCCGGCGGCCGGCTCGCGCTGCGCCTCCCGGTGGGCGGCGCGCGACTCCTCGGCGAGCCGGTCGAGCTGCGCGACGCGCTCCTCGTCGCGGGTCAGGTTCTCGCCGGTGGCCGGGTCGAACAGGTGCACCCGCGTCGTGTCGATCCACAGCTCCGCCCCGCGCCCCGGCGCGATCATGCTGGCCGCGTCCAGCGCCACGACCGCCTGGGTCCGCAGCTGGTCGCCGTCGAGCTCCCGCGACAGGTCCCGCAGCTGGGCGGCGAGATCCTCGGGCGCCTCGTACGGGACGTAGGCGTACAGCTCGTTGCCCAGCCACTCGGTCACGTCCACCCGGACCCGCACGAGGCTGCCGCGCGCCTGCTTCTCCTCGCCGACGAGCGAGGCGTCCTCGAAGTGCTCGGGGCGGATCCCGACGAGCACGACCGACCGGTCGCCGACCGCGGCCGCCTTGCGCGCGTCGCGCAGCTCGAACCGCCCGAGCGGCGTCTCCAGGAACACGCCGTCCGCCGCGCGGTCCACGGACGCGGGCAGGAAGTTCATCGACGGCGACCCGATGAACCCGGCGACGAACAGGTTCACCGGCTCCTCGTACAGCTCGCGCGGGCTCCCGACCTGCTGCAGGACGCCCCTGCGCAGCACCGCGACCCGGTCGCCGAGCGTCATCGCCTCGGTCTGGTCGTGGGTGACGTACACGGTGGTGACGCCGAGGCGCCGCTGGAGCCGGGAGATCTCGGTGCGCATCTGCCCGCGCAGCTTGGCGTCCAGGTTCGACAGCGGCTCGTCGAACAGGAACGCGTCCGCCTGCCGGACGATCGCGCGGCCCATCGCGACCCGCTGCCGCTGCCCGCCGGACAGGTTCGCGGGCTTGCGGTCCAGGTGCTCGGTCAGCTCCAGCAGCTCGGCGGTCTCCGACACGCGCCGCCGCACCTCGTCGTCGGCGACCTTCGCGAGGCGGAGCGGGAAGGCGATGTTCTCGTACACGCTGAGATGCGGGTAGAGCGCGTAGTTCTGGAACACCATCGACAGGTTCCGCTCCCGCGGCGCGACCTTGTTGACGACCCGGTCGCCGATGACCATCTCGCCGGACGTGATGTCCTCCAGCCCGACGATCATCCGCAGCAGCGTGGACTTGCCGCAGCCGGACGGCCCGACCAGGATCATGAACTCGCCGTCCCGCACGTCCAGGGAGACGTCGTTCACGGCCGGGAAACCGTCGCCGTACCGCTTGACGATGTTCTTCATGGTGATGGCGGCCATGGTTTCCTCTCAGCCTTTGACGGCGCCGGACGTCAGCCCGGCCACGATGCGGCGCTGGAACGCCAGGACGATGATCACGACCGGGACCGTGACGACGACGGCGGCGGCGCAGATGGCGGTGGTGGGCTGCTCGAAGTAGGACTCCCCGGTGAAGAACGCCAGCGCCGCCGGGACGGGCCTGGCCCGGTCGGTGGAGGTCAGCGAGATCCCGAAGACGAAGTCGTTCCAGCAGAAGAAGAAGGTCAGGATCGCGGCGGTGAACACGCCGGGCGCCGCCAGCGGGACGATCACCTTGCGGAACGCCTGCCAGGAAGTGGCCCCGTCCACCTGCGCGGCCTGCTCCATCTCCCACGGGATCTCGCGGAAGAACGCCGACAGCGTCCAGATGGCGAGCGGCAGCGCGAACGAGATGTAGGGGATGATCAGGCCCGGCCAGGTGTCGTACAGGCCGATGTTGCGCCACAGGTCGAACAGCGGCCCGACCAGCGACACCACGGGGAACATCGCGATGGCGAGCGCGAACGACAGGATCAGCCGCTTGCCGGGGAACTCCAGCCGCGCGATGGCGTAGGCGACCAGCGTCGCGAACACCACCCCGACGAACGTGGCGATCAGCGAGATGCCGATCGAGTTGATCAGCGCCGAGGTGAACAGGTCGGTCTTGAAGACCGTCTCGTAGTTGGCCCACGTCCAGGTCTTGGGGAAGAACCCCTGGACGTTGCCGATCTCGCTGGGCTGCTTGAACGACAGCATCACGATCCACACGATCGGGAACGCCGTCCACACCAGGATCAGCAGCGAGGCGACGATCCACAGCGACTTCGAACGCGCCGACTCCATCAGCGATCACCTCGCACCTGGGACAGGTCCACGCGGAACCCCTTGATGAACACGGCCGCGATCAGCACCACCGACAGGAACAGCAGCACCCCGACCGCGTTGCCGAGGCCGAGCTCGGTCCGGGTGATGATCTGCTGGTAGGTCAGGAACGACAGCACCTGGGTCTTCTCCTGGCCGGACGTCATGATGAACACGTTGTCGAAGATCCGCCACGCGTCCAGCGTCCGGAACAGCACCGCGACGAGGATCGCGGCCTTCATGTTCGGGATCGTCACCCGCCTGAGGCGCTGCCACGCCGTCGCGCCGTCCACCGTCGCGGCCTCGCCGAGGTCGGCCGGCACCTGCGCCAGCCCGGCGAGCAGCAGCAGCGACACGAACGGGGTCGTCTTCCAGATCTCCGACAGGATGATCACGAACAGCGCCGCCCAGCGGTCGGAGAACCAGGCGAAGTCGCCGAGCCCGAACCAGGAGTTGACGAACCCCGACTGGACGTCGAAGGCGTACTTCCAGGCGAACGCGGAGATGACCGTCACGATCCCGTAGGGCAGCAGGATCGCGGTCCGCACCGTCCGCCGCCCGAACACGGCCCGGTGCATCACCATCGCGAGCGCGAACCCGATGACCAGCTCCACCCCCACCGTGGCCACGGTGATGATCAGGGTGGTGAGCACCGTCTGCCAGAACAGGGCGTCCGACAGCGCGGTCGCGTAGTTGCCGAGCCCGACGAAGCGCCGGTCCTCGGGTGCGGTGATCCGGTAGCTGAACAGCGACTGGTAGACGGCGTTGACCAGCGGATACGCGGTGACCAGCAGCATCACCACCACGGCGGGCAGCGAGAGCAGCAGCCCCAGCCTGCGCTCGGCGCGGCCGCGGTCGGAGATCTCCGCGCGGGCGGGGGCGGGGGCGCCGTCGGCGCGGCCGAGCTTCGGCGCCGTTTCTGCGGACGTCATCCGGACACCTTTCTCTCCGAGGCTTCCCTCACGGCGGCGCCGGCCTCGCGGCGGCCCTGCCTCACAGCAGGGCCTGGTCGCTCAGGACCGCCCGGACGAACTCCGCGGACCGGCGCGGCGTCGTCGCGGGGTTCACCGAGGCGGGCGGATGCCAGCGGTTCTGGACGGCGCCGGACAGGTCGGCGTAGTAGGGGGTGGCCGGACGGACCGCGGCGGCGGCGATGGAGTCCCGCATCAGCGGGGCCATCGGGAACTCCTTGAGGATGTCGGGATCGTCGTAGATCGCCGGGCGGGCCGCGACGTTGCCCTCGTCGAGCATGTAGCGCTTCATGTTGGCCGGAGAGGTGATGCACCGGACCGCGTCCACCGCCAGGTTCTGGTGCTTGCCGTAGGCGCCCACGCCGATCTCGATGCCCCCGAACGGCGGTCTGCTCGGCTGCCGCGGGTCGACCCGCGGGTATCGGGCCCAGCCGAGGTCGCCCACGATGTTCTTGCCGATGGCGCCCGCGTCGGCGTCGCCCTTCTCGGCCCGCCAGACGTAGCCCCAGTTGAGCAGGAAGCCGCCGCGCGCGCCGTTGATCGTCGCCCGGGACTGCTCCTCGATGTCGGTGGACAGCGTCGGGCTCGCCGCGGCGGACCGGGCGAGCCTCCGGATGATCGACGCCGCCTGCCGGCCGGCCGGCGAGTCGATGTCGATGCTCGCGTCGTCGCCCTTCTCTGCCTCGCTGATGACGCGTCCCCCCGCCGAGGCGATCAGGGCGTTGATCCACACCATGTAGCCCTCGTACCGGTTGCCCTGGACGCCGATCGTGGTGTTCGTGCGGCCGGCCGCGTCGATGAGCTTTTCCCAGGTGAAGTCGGCCGCGTTCGGGTCGATGCCCGCCTTCTTCGCCACCGACTTGCGGTACCAGAGCAGCTGCGTGTTGGCCCAGAAGGGCGCCGCGTAGAGCTTGCCCTCCCACATCGAGCTCTGCACCGCGGGGGCGAACACCCCGTCGGTCAGCGGCGCGGCCTCGCTCCTGGTGAACGGGCGCAGGAACCCGGCGTTGGCGGCCTCCGCCACGAAGACCGGGTCCAGGCTCATGAGGTCGAGCCCGGAGTCCTTGGCGGCCAGCCGCCTGATCAGCTGCTCGCGCTGCTGCGTCGCGTCGCTCGGCAGCAGGGACGTCCCGATCCGGTACCGGCCGCCCGCGGCCTGCGTGCAGGACTTCGCGATGGCCGCCTGGCCGCCGTTGTCGGGGTTGACGTACCAGGTGAGCTTCGGCGCCCCGCCGCCGTCCCCGCAGGCCGTCAGCCCCCCGGCCAGCAGTGCCGCCGCCACCGCGCCCCTGAGCCAGGCCGATCGCGCCCGCTCCGCGGGACCGCGCCGGCCGGCCGTCCCCTCCCAGGGCCGGGCGCGTCCCGCCCGGTCGCTCTCCGCTCGGTCGACTCGCTCGCCCATAGGGCCTCCCGGTGCTCCCACCGGACTGCGGGCGCTTCGCCGGGCCGCACCTGGCGGGATTGGCCCTCCATTCGACCATCGGATCGCGTGACTGTCGAGATCCGGAGAGTCATCGGAAGGCAAAGGCCCTTGGTCCGGATATGGGAATGCCCCGGGCGGAACGCGCTACACGTCCGCGAACCGAGAAGGCGCGAAGGGGGCGCGGACCCCGACCGATCCGCGCCGCCCTCCGCGCCTTCGCCTGATGGGCGGGTAGCGCGTGGCGGACGGCCCTAGTAGCCGCCCCCCGACCCGTAGCCTCCGCCTGTGCCGCCCCCGTCACCGGTGCCGGAGCCCGTGCCGACGGCCTTCTTGCCGGTCGGCGTCGTGGCCCACCAGACCCCGCCCACGCCCTGGCCCTTGGTGTCGCCGGGCCGCTTGTCCTGCTCGTAGTAGTACATGGGCCAGCCGTCGATGGTGAGCTGGCACTTGCCGTCGTCCTTGCGCTCGATGAAGTCGACGACCTTCTTCGAGACGCCTTCGAGCTTGAGGTGCTTCCAGCCGTTGAAGACGGCCGGCGGCCACGCCTTCTTGCACGAGCCGAAGCAGTTGGTCGTCGGCGGCTTGTTCCTGTCCTTGTCGTAGCGGTAGAGCGTCATGCCCTTGCCGTCGGTCAGGATCAGGCCGAGCTTCGGGTCCCGCCTGGCCTTGACGACCGTCCAGCCCTTCCAGCGGTTGCCGTTCGCCTGCTTGAGCGGGGCCGCCTTCTTGCCGGTCGGGGCCGCCGCGTACCAGGTGCCGCCCACGCCCTGGCCCTTCGTGTCGCCGGGGCTGCGGTCCTTGGCGAACCGGTAGAGCGGCCACCCGCCGAGCGTGACCTGCCACTTGCCGTCCGGCCGCTTCACCTTGCCGACCAGCGACTGCTGGACGCCCTTGACCTCGGTGTTCCCCTGGCCCGCCCACACCGGCGGCCACGCCTTGGCGCACGCGGCCGCGCAGGTCGACGCGGGCGGCCGGGAGGTGTCGTTGTCGAAGCGGTAGAGCGTCATGCCCGTGCCGTCGGTGACGACCCTGCCGAGCTTGGTGACGCTGGCCACCTCCAGCACCGTGGGCTCGGGGGCGGGCGGCTCGGACGGCTCGGCCGACGGCTCCGCCTGCGCCCGGGAGCCCGCGGCGTTCTGCTTCCCCCCGGCCTTCTCCTGGCCGCACCCGCTCAGCACCAGTCCCGACGCCGTGAGGGCGGCCGCAGCGGGGATCGCCCAACGTGGGAATTTCATGTCGTGTCCTCCAGGTCGTCCCGGGTCCCGGCTCCGGTTCCAGGTCCCGCACGTCGATCGAGGTGGAGCCGCCGCTCCGGGATCGAGGAGGAATACGGTGAACCCCTCGGATCGGGTTCAACCACCTGGAACCGGTCGTCCGCGCGCCGAGTCACATCCCTGTGCCGCAGGTGTGCGGCGGCGGACGAGGAAGGCAGCGGTGACCACGGGAAACGACGCGGCGGGCGGCCCCGTCGACCTGACGAAGAAACGTCCCCCGGCGCCGGAACCCGAACGCGGCGCGGGCCCCGCGTGGCTCGTCGTGCCGGCCCGCGTCGTGGCGCTGATCGTCGTGGTCCCGCTGCGGCTCGGCTGGGACCTGGTCGTCCTGCTGGCCCGCGGCGTCCGGGCGGCCTGGAACGCTCTCATGCGGGTGCCGGGCCGGTTCGGCCGGTTCCTCGGCCGGATGCTGCGCGGCGCCTGGCGCGCCCTGTACCGGTGGCTGCTCGCCCCGGTCGGACGCCTGCTGGCCGCCGTCGGACGGGGCATCGCCGCGCTGCTCGACCTCCTCCTCGTCCGGCCGCCGCGCTGGCTCGCCGTCGTCGTGGTCCTCGGCTTCCTGCGGTGGTTCGGACGCGGGACCGGGCGGCTGGCCCGATGGGTCCACCGCGTCCTCATCGCGCCGATCGGCCGGTTCCTGGCCCTGCTCGGACGCGGCCTCGCGGGACTGCTCGCGTTCCTGCTGCTGCGTCCGCTCCGCGCCCTCGGCCGCGGGCTCGCCCGGCTGTTCGGCGTCCTCGGGCAGGGTCTCAGGCTGCTGTTCCAGGGCATCGGCCTGCTGATCAGCGTGCTCGTCGTCCTGCCCGCCGTGCTGCTGTGGCGCTACGTCCTGCGCCCGCCGCTGCTCGGCCTCGCCTGGCTGGCCCGCGCCCTGTGGGCCGGTCTCTCCTGGCTCGGCCGCGGCGCCCTGACCCTGCTGGCCGCGCTCGGCGGCGTGCTCGCCTCCGGCTGGCGCGCCTTCGCGGCGGCGGTGGCCTGGTCGTGGCGGCTGATCGGACGCTGCCTGGCCTGGCTGGGACGCGTCCTGATCGTCGCGCCCGCGAGGGCGGTGTGGCGGTACTTCCTGGCCCCGATCGTTGCCGGAGCGGTGGGAACGTGGCGTCTCGCCGCCCGGATCCTCCGCTGGCTCTGGCGGACGCTGGTCGTCGTCCCCGTGCGGGTACTGGTCGTCGCCCCGGCCCGCTGGGTCCGCGCGAGCGTGCTGCGCCCGCTGGGCCACGGCATCCGCTCGACCTGGCGCGTCACCGTAAGCGACCCCCTCCGCGCCGCAAGGCAGACGATGCGAGAAGCAGCCCGCGACGTCCGCCTCACCCTCCGCCGTACCTTCCGCGGAAGGTGAACCGCGCCGGTCCCGAGCAGGGACCGGCGCGGTTCGCGTGTCACTCGTCGTCGGCGGTGGTGCGCCGCTCGTTGCGTTCGCGCATCTTGCGGAGCAGGTCCTTCTTCTTCTCGGCCGCCTTGGCGGCGCCGGTGTCGGCCGCCCGCGCCTTACCCCCGCGCAGTTCGCTCCGCGACAGGTTCCTGCGCTGGCCGCCTACGCCGAGCATGCCGTTGCGACCTCGGCTCTTGGACATGGGTTCTCCCGTTCGGCTGGGTGTGCGTGGTTCTTCGGCACCCAGGTCCGGCCGCGCGGGAGCGTGCAGCTCAGACGTCGATGGCGTCCCGGCCGGACCTGGCGGCGGGACGGTCGCGGTAGACGCGCTGCGGCGTGGGCCACCAGGCGGTGGCCTCGGCATGGAGAAGCATGGGGTCAGGGTAGGGAGCCGGTTCGGCGGCCCTCAAACGATTTTCCTTTGGGGCTGCTGGGATACTGGCCAGTGATGTATGGACTCTTCTTCTCACTGGTCATCGCCCGCATACCGGCGGAGCGCGCCCACCATCTGACCCTGCGCGCTCTGCACGCGATCCAGGTGGTGCCCGGCGCCGTGCCGCTGCTGCGGCGGCTGTTCGTGCCGCGCGACCCTGCGCTGGCAGTCCGCGCGTTCGGGCTGGACTTCCCGAGCCCGCTGGGCCTCGCCGCCGGGTTCGACAAGGACGCCGTCGCCTACGCGGCGCTCGGCGCGTTCGGGTTCGGCCATGTCGAGATCGGGACCGTGACCGGGCGCCCGCAGCCCGGCAACCCGCGCCCGCGGCTGTTCCGGCTCGTCCAGGACCGGGCGGTCGTCAACCGGATGGGCTTCAACAACGCGGGCTCCGAGGCCGCCGCGCGGCGGCTCGCCCATCGGGCGCCGGGGACCGTCGTGGGCGCCAACATCGGCAAGACCAAGGCCGTCCCGGAGGCGTCGGCCGCCGCCGACTACGTGGCGAGCACCGAACGGCTCGCCCCGCACGCCGACTACCTCGTCGTCAACGTCAGCTCCCCCAACACGCCCGGCCTGCGGAACCTCCAGGCCGTCGAGCACCTGCGCCCGCTGCTGACGGCCGTGCGCGAGGCCGCCGACCGCTCGTGCGACCGCCGCGTCCCGCTGCTGGTGAAGATCGCGCCGGATCTGGCGGACGACGACGTCGACGCCGTCGCCGACCTCGCCCTCGAACTCGGTCTCGACGGCATCATCGCGACCAACACCACCATCGCCCGCGACGCCCTGCTCAGCCCGCCCGCGCTGGCCAAGGAGACCGGCGGGCTGTCGGGCGCGCCGCTGCGGGAGCGGTCCCTGGAGGTCCTGCGCCGGCTGCGGTCCCGCACGGGCGGGCGGCTCGCGCTGGTCTCCGTCGGCGGCGTCGAGACGGCCGACGACGTGTGGGAACGCGTCCGGGCGGGCGCGACCCTCGTCCAGGGCTACACCGGCATGATCTACGGCGGCCCGCTCTGGGCGCACCGCGTCAACCGCGACCTGTCGCGGCGCCTGCGCGGCAGCGCCTTCCGCACCCTGGACGAAGCCCGCGGCTGACCCCCGGAGGCGGCGCCTCCGGGTCAGGCGAAGAATCCGTCGGCGATCAGCTCCGGCAGGACGGCGTCGGCGTGCGCGCGGACCTCGCCGGGGTCCATGCCGGTGAGCTGGGCGATGGCGTCCAGGAGCGGATCGAGCGGCAGGGCGCCGTCGCAGACCCCCGCGAGGGCGGCCTCGACCGTCCCGACGCCGGCGGCGCGGCGGAGCCGGTCCGCCTGCCGCAGGATGATCCGTTCCGGGTCCTCGGCGCCCGGCGGGCCTATCTGCTCCTGGACGAGACCCGGCACCGCGGCGAGCGGCCGTCCACAGGCTGTGGAAAACTCTTCGGCCTTCACGAGGCCGTCCAGCACGTCGTGCGCGTACGCGCCGACGGGCTGATCGACGGCGTGCCGCAGCTCCTCGATCCGGACGGCCGGGCGCTCGCTGCGCCGCAACGTGATCCAGCCGAACCCGATCCCGGTGGCGTTCCGGCGCTCGAACTCGTCGAGCCACGCCTCGTACCGGGCGCGGTATTCGGGCGTGCCCACCTCGCAGGAATCGCGCAGCCACAACTCGGCGTACTCCGCCGGATCCTGAACGTCGCGCTGGACGATCCACGCGTCGCAGCCGTCCACCCACGCGCCGACACGCTCCTCCCAGGGAACCCCGTCGACATGCAGCCAGTTGGCCAGGAGCTGGCAATATCCGCCGTCGTTCAGGTACCGGGAGGCGCTCCCGACGAGCCGGCGGCAGAAGTCGTCGCCCGCCATCCCCGACTCGCGGTAGGTGAACCGCCGGTCGCCGGGCGGCGCGACGACGAACGGCGGATTCGACACGATCAGGTCGAACCGGCGGCCCTCGACCGGCTCCAGCAACGACCCCCGCAGCAGTTCGGCGCCCTCCACACCGGACAGCGCGAAGCTCATCGCGGCCAGCTCCAGCGCCCGCGGGTTCACGTCCGTCGCGGTGATGCGCGCGGCCGGCGACCGGCCCGCCACGTGCACCGCCTGCACGCCGCAGCCCGTGCCCAGATCGAGCACGTTGTCCACAGGCCTGTGGACGACCAACCCGGCGAGGCTGCCCGACGCGCCTCCGGTTCCCACCACGTGATCGTCCGCCGGGACGCGCCCGTCCCCGGGGCGCACCTTCAGATCGGAGACGGCGTAACCGGCGTGCCCGTCGCCGTCCACCGCCTCCAGCGGCTCGACGCGCAGCAGCGCCCGCACCTGCCCGCCGGACACCTCGGCGAGCCCCGCCGCCGCCAGCTCGTCCGCGGCGACCGCGGTTTCGGGGACGGGCACCTGGAGCCAGAACAGCCGGGTCAGCGCCTCGACCGGCGAACCGCCGGCCGTCGCCCGCAGCGCGGGCACGATCTCGTCCCGCGCCAGCGCCCCGCCCGCGACCGGGCCGAGCGACTCGCGCACCCCCGCGACGGTGTAACCGGCTCCGAGCAGCAGTTCGCGCACACGACGAAGATCAGGCATCCGCTCATCCTGCCCGCTGCGGGCCCGGCGCGCGTCCCGGATCGCCGTCCGCGATCAGCCCGGGATCAGCCCAGGTAGGTCTGGAAGCCCTCGGCCAGGGACTCGGCGATGCGCTGCCGGAAGGACGCGCTGGACAGCTTGTCCGCGTCGCCCTGGTTCTGCATGTTGCCGCACTCGATGAAGACCTTCGGCACGGTCGACATGTTGAGCCCGCCGAGGTCGTCGCGCCGGTCGATGGCCTTCTTGCCGAGGTAGTTGGAGTACGGGATGCCCGTGCCCTCGTGGTAGGCGTTCCGCAGCGCCTCGCCGAGCGCGGACGAGGCGGACACCATCTCGGCGTTCCGGCCGATGGAGAGCGGCTCGATGATGTGGAAGCCGTGGCCGGACGCGGCCGCCCCGTCGGCGTGGACGGACAGCGCGGCGTCGGCCTTGAGCCGGTTGCCGAGCGCGGCCCGCTCGGTGACGCAGGGGCCGACCCCCTTGTCGTCCTTGCGGGTCAGCGATACCTTCGCGCCCCGGGACTTCAGGATCGCGGCGAGCCGCTTCGACACGTCCCAGGTGAAGGCGTGCTCGGTGTAGCCGGCCTTGGTCTCGGTCCCGGTCGTGTCGCACGCCTTGCTGCCGTTGCCGATCTTCACCTGCCGGTTGATCTCCGACGGGTGGTCGGCGTTGCCGCCGTTGTGCCCGGGGTCGATGACGATCACCTTGCCGTCCAGCGACGCGGGGTCCCCCTTGGCGGACGCGGGCGACTTCCCGCCCTTCGCGCCCGGGGACGCGGCCCCGGCCGTCGGCGGCCCGGCCGCCTCGCCGCCGGACGTTCCGGAGGAACCGTTGCACGCGACGAGCGCGCCCAGGCACAGCGCGATACCGGCGACCGCGGGGCCGCCCCGATGAATTCGCACAGGCCGTTTTCCTCCGTGATGACTTCGTTACCGACCCTGACAGTCTGCACACCGGCGCAGGTTCGTCAAACGGAGTCGGGGAAATCAGCCGCGCAGCGGGTCCTCCTTGCCCAGCAGGGCCGCGAGGGCGCGCGCCTCGTCGGCGTCCAGGCCGAGGACCACGCGGGGACGGCCCCACGGGTGGTCGATCGAGTGGGCCACGTAGCTGGCGACGGACTCCGACACCTGCTCGGCGAGGCCGCGGGCGTGCCGCCACTCCGACCACGCGCGTTCCAATTCGCTCGCCGCGCGCTGCGCGCACGACACCAGTTCCGGATCACGCACGACCTGTTCTCCTCTGGGTGAACGGACCCTCTCCCGACCGCCGGCCCGGCCCGGCCCGGCGGCCTTCCGCGAGGCCGCCAGGGGCTGCCCGCCGACGGTGAAGTCCCATTAACCACCTGGCCGCGGGCCCCGTCCCGGCGAATGCGGCAGGTTTGGCCTGCCCCTTACCCGGCGCACACCGTCTCGTGGAACGATCGACCGTCCCCGTACCCCGCCCATGACCGGCCCCAGCGACGCCGGCGCGATGCGCGGCGCTGCGCGCGGGTCACATGAACCGCGGGCCACCGGAACGACGGGCCTCGGGAGCACGGCCGCGGCGGCGCGGGGCGCGGCGTCGCGAGGCCGGGCGGCGGGCGTCACGACGCGCGGATCACGGCACGCACGGGGCCGGCGGGAGCGAGGGGAAGGCGGGGGGTCGTCCTGCGGCGCGGCACAGGCGGGGTCACCGGACGGGAGCGGGCCCCGTCGTCGAGCGGACCACCAGGTGCGGGACGACCAGCTTCTGCCGCGGGGCGCGGGGCGGGTCGCCGATGCGCGCGGTGAGCATCTCGGCGGCCACCCGGCCCATGTCACGGCGCGGCTGGTCGACGCTGGTCAGCGAGATGTGCCGGATCGCCGCGAGGTGGGTGTTGTCGTAGCCGACGATCGAGAGGTCAGCCGGGACCCGCATGCCGAGCTCGTCGGCGGCCGACAGCGCCCCGGTGGCGACCAGGTCGTTGGGAGCGAAGATCGCGGTCGGCCGGGGGTCGCGGCGCAGCAGGGACAGCGCGGCCCGGTAGCCGCCGTCCTCGGTGAAGTCGCCGGGCTCGACGACGATCTCGCCGGCCAGGTCGTGCCGCCGCATCGCCTTCTCGTAGCCGGCGCGGCGGTAGCGCGCGGTGGTGGAGCGCGCGCCCTCGATGTGGGCGATCCGGCGGTGGCCGTGCTGGACGAGATGGTCGACCGCGAGGCTCGCGCCGAGCTCGTCGTCGTCCACCACGATGTCGACGCCGACCACGTCGCGCTCGCCGACGACCACCACGGGGACGCTGGCGGCGGCCTCCTTGAGCGACTCGGGCACGACGCTGAGCAGCACCAGCCCGTCCACCCGCATCTCCAGGAACGCCTCGACCGCCTCGGCCTCGAACATCGGGTCCCAGCGGCCGCTGCCGACCAGCATCCGCAGGCCCGCGCCGTGCAGGCTCTCCTGGAGCCCGTCGAGGAACTCGGCGAAGAACGGGTTGTGCAGGTCGGCGACGATGGCGCCGATCAGCCGGGTGCGCCCCTCCACCAGGCTGCGCGCCACCGCGTTCGGGCGGTAGCCGAGCTCCCGGGCGGCCTGCAGGACGGCCTGCCTGCGGCGCTCGCTCACGTGCGGTGACCCTCGCATGACCAGCGAGACGAGCGATTTGGACACTCCGGCGCGTTCAGCGACATTGCGGATCGTCGGTTTCGGCGCGGGCATCGTCTTGCCCTCGTCGCGCGGTGCGGGAGAGGGCTCGTTGCGCGGCCGAGGCACCGCGCCCTCTCCCAGCATGCCGTGCGGGGGATTTGCTTCATCAGCTGACATGGCGCTCCGTCCAGGGGAACCTGCAGGACCTGCCGCGGCGGCGCCCCGGAGGGGTATTCGGCGCGCCGCCCTCCGCTCAGGAGGAGATGCCATGATGCCGCGCCTTCCCCCCATAGCGCCGCGACAGTGAGTAACGGGCATCCGACAATGGTGGTTCGGGCCTGTGGTGTTCTGGATCACATCCGGGGCGGGGAACCGGCGGCGGGCCCGCGTCCGGCCCGCTCGGTGTGGGCCCTGACAGCGTCCGGCTCGGATACCCTGCCCAGGTGGGAGATCGTGCGGTGGCCGGCGCGAAGGCGCGCACCCGGCCGAGCGGCGGGCGCGGCCGTCGCCGACTCAGCGTGGACGAACGGCGGGACGAGCTGATCGAGGCGGCGCTGCAGCTGTTCAGCACGCGCTCGCCCGAGGACGTCTCGATCGACGACGTCGCGGCGAAGGCGGGCGCCTCCCGGGCGCTGGTCTACCACTACTTCGGTGGCAAGAACGAGCTGTACATCGCGGCGCTCGGCAGCGCCGCGAAGCACCTGTCGGTGCTGCTGGAACCGCCCACGGAGGGCAAGCCGCTCGAACGGCTGCGGATCTCGCTGAAGCGCTACTTCGACTTCGTGGAGAGCCACGCGGCCGGTTACACGGCGCTGCTGCGCGGCGGGCCGGCCGACCGCTCGGGCGAGGCCGGCGAGATCGTGGACGGGATCCGCCGGCTGCTGCTGGACCGGATCCTGCACTCGCTGGACGTCGACGTCCCGCCGCCGATCCTGCGCATCACGCTGCGCTGCTGGATGGCGACCGTGGAGACCGCCGGCCTGGACTGGCTGGAGAACCGCGACGTGGCCCGCCCCGACCTGGAGCGGCTGCTGGTCGACCAGCTCGTGGTGATCATGCAGGTCTCCGGCAGGCACGACCCCGGCACGGGGGCCCTGTTCGAGCGCCTGGCCCACGAAGAGATGAACCCTTAGCCGCCCGGAGACGAACCAGTAACCGCTCGACCTGCGGTTATCGCGTTGACGTGCGCGGAGTTTCGGACATCCAACTCGGCTGCGTCCACAACCGGACACAACCCCCGGAACAGCATTCCGTCGCCCGAAGGCAGCGCGCTCTGCCCCCGGAGCGGGCGGACTGGTGCCCGTTCCGGGGACAGTGCGGCTTCGGCGTCCGGGACCGACGGTTCTCGGATGACCGTGGTCCCGTGTCGGCCAGGAGACACCGAGCGGGTCCCCGCACGTGACTCGGGTGCGAGGTCCGTTCCAAAGCCTCCTGGCCGCCCCCCTCCTGCGCTGTGCGTCCGGAGGGCTCCCTCGGAGCCCCGCCGGTCGGCGTGTCTACTCCGAACGCTGCTGCGGGATTCCCGCGAGCAGCGCCCGCACCTCCGCCTCGCGGTACCGGCGATGCCCGCCGAGCGTGCGGATCGACGTGAGCTTTCCCGCCTTCGCCCAGCGCGTGACGGTCTTGGGGTCGACGCGGAACATCGTCGCCACCTCCGCCGGCGTCAGCAGGGGCTCGGCCTCTGGCGTACGTGCTGACATGTTTGCGGCCTCTCCTCCGTGGACCGATGACAGCGATCCTGCGATTGATCCTCGCGTGGTCACTGATGTCCCCTATGGCCCGAAAGAGCCACTATGACATCACAACGTGTAACCTTGCCACCACTCAGCGCAACAAGCAAGTTCCTGGCGGTAGTTGCGTGCAAACATCCCCGCGAGAGCGGGGAAGTGTGCATGTCCGGTGGCTGCTGGGTCACGCTGCGTGATTCTAGCGACACGTATAGTCGTATCGCGCGCGGATTCGGGAAATTTGTTTTAGTTCGCGGCCTCCAGCGCCCGCACGGGGCGCCAGCGGGCCAGGAGACGCTTGTACATCGCGACGGTCAGCTCGACCTCACCGCGCTCCATCCCGGTGAGGGCCACGGTCATCTCCGCGACCGACTCGTCGGTACGGAGCGTGGCGTCGTCCAGGAGGTGGACGAGCCCGCCGTAGTCGAGTTCCACGAGCGCGCGGGGATGGAACTCGCCGAGCCACCGGTCGAGGGTCTCCAGCCGCCCCGCCGACAGGAGGTAGACGTCCTCCGCCCCCTCGCCGAGGTTCTCGCGCACCACCGGGAGCGCGGCCGCCACCCGGTGGCGGGCCTCCCCCATCGAGGTGACGTAGACCAGGGTCCGCGCGGGCGCCGCCGTCGCCGGCCCGTGGGCCGCGAGCTCCTCGGCCGTGTCGTCCGCCGGCCGGTACCCGGTCCCCGGCGTGCCGAGCATCAGGCTCCGCTCGCCGCGCGCGAACGGCACGAACCAGTCCAGCGGGATGTGCCAGGTGCTCGTCAGGATGTGCGGGCGGAGGGACCGGCCGGCGTTCTTCCACTGCTCGAAGTCGCTCCGCACCCGCTCGGACAGGGGCGGCGGGACGAAGGCCGCCGCCACGCCCGCCGCGTGCTCGTCCCTGAAGCGCTCGAACGCCAGCCAGGACCGCAGCCGCGTGCCCCACGGGCACACGTAGACCATGTCCTCCAGGCGCCGCACGTAGGCGTCCCTGCTCTCGCGTTCCGGGACGACCTCGGGCGGCGAGCCCGTCAGCCTGAGCACGGACTCCCGGTGCTCCGCCCCGAGCGCGTGGATCCGCCTGGGACGGCGCCTGGAGTCGGCGTAGACCGTCCACAGGGTCCGCGCGGGCTCCGGGAAGGCGGTCACCGGTTCATAAACCCGTAGGTACGCCGCGTACGGAAGCACCATCGCATCGTGACATGAGATCCGGTCGGGCGTGGCGCCATCGCGCGCCCTAGGCTGATCTTAGAGACAGAGAGGAGGGCACTACCGTGCCTAATGTCTTCGGGGCGCCCCACAAGGGCACCGAACCCCGACACGAGCAGGTCGTCTTCTGCCAGGACGAGGCCAGCGGTCTGCGCGCGATCATCGCCATCTACTCCACCGCGCTCGGCCCGTCCCTGGGAGGCACCCGCTTCTACCCATACGGCTCCGAGGAGGATGCCCTCGCGGACGTGCTGAACCTGTCCCGGGGCATGGCGTACAAGAACGCCCTCGCCGGGCTCGACCTCGGCGGCGGCAAGGCCGTCATCATCGGCGACCCCGCCACGGACAAGTCCGAGGCGATGCTGCGAGCCTACGGGCGTTTCGTCCAGTCTCTGAACGGCCGGTACTACACGGCGTGCGACGTGGGCACCTACAGCGAGGACATGGACATCGTCGCGCGCGAGTGCCGCTTCGTCACCGGGCGGACGGTCGCGCACGGCGGCGCCGGGGACTCGTCCATCCTGACGGCGTTCGGCGTGTTCCAGGGAATGCGGGCCGCGGCCGAGACCGTGTGGGGCCGGCCCACGCTGCGCGGCAGGCGGGTCGGGGTGGAGGGCGTCGGGAAGGTGGGCCACCGCCTCGTGGAGCACCTGCGCGAGGACGGCGCGGACGTCGTGATCTGCGACGTGGACGAGGCCGCCGTCGACCGCGTCCGGGCGCTGCACCCCGAGGTGGAGGTCGTCGCCGACACCGGCGCCATGGTCCGCACGGAGCTCGACGTCTACGCGCCGTGCGCGCTGGGCGGCTCCCTCGACGACGACACCGTGCCCGTGCTGGCCGCCAAGGTCGTCTGCGGCGCCGCCAACAACCAGCTCGCCCACCCGGGCGTGGAGAAGCGCCTCGCCGACCGCGGCGTCCTGTACGCCCCCGACTACGTGGTGAACTCCGGCGGTGTGATCCAGGTCGCGGACGAGATCGAGGGCTTCAACTTCGACCGCGCCAAGGCCCGGGCCGCGGGCATCTACGACACCACTCGCAAGATCTTCGCGCTGGCCTCCGACGAGGGCGTCCCCCCGGCGGTGGCCGCCGACCGCCTCGCGGAGCGCCGGATGTCGGAGGTCGGCAGGCTGCGCGGCATCCTCCTCTGAGCGCCCGGACGGCTCCGAGCTCCCGGAGGGCTCGGTCCGGGTGTGGGTTTCCTAGACCTGATTAGACCGTTGCAAAACCGTTGTGAGGGCCACCGCGGGGCGGCGTACGACCGTCCCACGGTGGCCTTCCCACGTTGACGTGACCACCGGATACACTGTTGTCATCAGCAACAGGGGCGCCGCCACGTACCGTCGATGTACCGAGCCAGGCGCAAAACGGGTACGGTTGTACCCGTGACTGACGCATGGCTCATCAGGCACCGGTTCGTGTGGTACACGCGCGCGTTGATGGGCCCACGAAAGCCCTGACCATCGAGGGGGTCGAGCCAATGGGTCGCGGCCGAGCCAAGGCCAAGCAGGTGAAGGTTGCCCGGCAGCTCAAATACAGCACCGGCAACACGGACCTCGACCGCCTTAAGGATGAACTAGGAGTCAGCGACTCCGGCGAAGACTCCTATGACGAGCTCGCCGAGAAGTACGCCGACTACGCCGACGACTACGGCACGGAGCCCCGCAAGGACGGCACCTCCGGTTGACCGGCAGACGAACGCCACCGCCCGCATCGCCGGGCGGTGGCGTTCGTCTTGGGTCGGAACACGCCCCGGGGGACCGGCGCTCACGCTGAGCGACCCCACGGGCGACGTTGGGTGTCCGGCATGCCCCTCATGACCTGACAGGTCTGGGAGGCCCTCAGCGTCCCGTTCAGCCCCGTCCGCGAGGTCGGACAGGGCCGTCCAGGGGCCTCCGGTCAGCGAAGCGTCGCGGCGCCGGAGCCTTCGGTGATCTCTCCGAGGGTCCAGGACGGGACGCCGCGGGAGGCCAGCAGGCGGAGCGCCTCGTCGGCGCGGTCCGGGGCGACGATCGCGGCCATGCCGACTCCGAGGTTGAACGTCTTGTCCATCTCGGCCTGCGGCACGTCGCCGTGCGCCTGGAGCAGGCGGAACACGGCGGGGACCTCCCAGGACGAGCGGTCCAGCACGGCGTCGACCCCCGGCGGAAGCGACCGGGCCAGGTTCGCCGCCAGCCCGCCGCCCGTGATGTGGGCGAACGCCCGGACCGCACCGGTCTCGGCCAGGGCCAGGCAGTCCTTGGCGTAGATGCGCGTCGGGGTGAGGAGTTCCTCGCCGAGCGGACGGTCGAGTTCGGCCGTCCGGGTCTCCAGCGTCAGGTCCGTCGTCGCCAGGATGTGCCGGACGAGCGAGTACCCGTTGGAGTGGATGCCGGACGACGCCATGGCGAGGACGACGTCGCCCGCCCGCACGCGTTCGGGCCCGAGGATCCGGTCGGCCTCGACGACGCCCGTGCCGGCGCCCGCCACGTCGAACTCGTCGGCCCCCAGCAGGCCCGGGTGCTCGGCGGTCTCGCCGCCCACGAGGGCGCAGCCGGCCAGGGCGCACGCGTCGGCGATCCCGCCGACGATGTCGGCGACGCGCTCCGGGACGACCTTGCCGCAGGCGATGTAGTCGGTCATGAACAGCGGCTCGGCGCCGCACACCGCGAGGTCGTCGATGACCATGCCGACCAGGTCGTGCCCGATCGTGTCGTAGACGCCGAGGCGCCGCGCCAGGTCGACCTTGGTGCCGACGCCGTCCGTGGACGTCGCGAGCAGAGGCCGCTTGTAGCGCAGCAGGGCCGAGGCGTCGAAGAGACCCGCGAACCCGCTCACGTCGTCGACGACCTCGGGCCGCCGCGAACGGGCCACCCGGGACTTCATCAGCTCGACGGCGCGCTCGCCCGCCGCGATGTCGACGCCTGCGGCCTCGTAGGAGGTCGTCGGGCGGTCCGTCATCGGGTGGCCTCCAGCAGGTGCTTGCCGCGGGCGTCCTGCTCCACCGGGATGGGGTACTGGCCGTCGAAGCACGCCCGGCACAGGTTGTCCTTGGCGATGTGCGAGGCGGAGATCAGCTCGTCCAGGGAGATGTAGCCGAGCGAGTCGGCGCCGATGGAGTCGCGGATCTCCTCCACCGACAGGTTCCCGGCGATCAGCTCGGCCCGGGTCGCGAAGTCGATGCCGTAGAAGCACGGCCAGGAGACGGGCGGGCTGGAGATCCGCACGTGCACCTCGGCGGCGCCCGCGTCGCGCAGCATCGACACGATCGCGCGCTGGGTGTTGCCGCGCACGATCGAGTCGTCCACCACGACCAGGCGCTTGCCCTCGATCGCCTCCCGCAGCGGGTTCAGCTTCAGGCGGATGCCGAGCTGGCGGATCGTCTGGGACGGCTGGATGAACGTCCGGCCGACGTAGGAGTTCTTCACGAGGCCCTGGCCGTAGGGAATGCCGGACGCTTCGGCGTAGCCGATCGCGGCCGGCGTGCCCGACTCGGGCGTCGGGATGACCATGTCGGCCTCGACGGGATGCTCGCGGGCCAGCCGCCGCCCGACCTCGACGCGGGTCGCCTGGACGCTGCGCCCGGCGATCGTCGTGTCGGGCCGCGCCAGGTACACGTACTCGAACAGGCAGCCCTTCGGGCGCGCCTCGGCGAACCGCTCGGACCGCACGCCCTGGCCGTCGCACGCGATCAGCTCGCCCGGCTCGATCTCCCGGACGAACCGGGCGCCGACGATGTCGAGGGCGGCCGTCTCCGAGGCGACGACCCAGCCCCGGTCCTCCAGGGAGCCGAGCACGAGCGGCCGGATGCCCTCGGGGTCGCGGGCCGCGTAGAGGGTCCCCTCGTCCATGAAGACCAGGGAGAACGCGCCGCGGGTCGCCGGAAGGATCTCCCGCGCCGCCTCCAGCACGCCGCCGCCCTCGCCGCGGGCGGCGAGCAGGGCGGTCAGGACCTCGGTGTCGGTGGTGGCGGTCAGCTCGCCGGGGGCGAGCCGCGCGGCCAGCTCCGGCGTGTTGATGAGGTTGCCGTTGTGGACGAGCGCCAGCCCGCCGTCGTCGGTGGACCGGAACGTGGGCTGCGCGTTCTCCCACGTGGGCGAGCCGGTCGTGGAGTAGCGGCAGTGGCCGACGGCGATGTGGCCGCGCAGCGTGTTCAGCACCGACTCGTCGAAGACCTGGGCGACGAGGCCCATGTCCTTGAAGACGACGATGCGCGAGCCGTCGCTGACGGCGATGCCCGCCGACTCTTGCCCGCGGTGCTGAAGCGCGTACAGCCCGTAGTACGTGAGCTTGCTCACTTCGGCCCGGGCCGCCTGCTCGGCGGGAACCCAGACGCCGAAGACGCCGCAGGCGTCCTGCGGAGCGCGGTCGGAGGGATCGATGTCGTGGCTCAGACGTCCGTCACGGAGAGGCACGTTCGCCAGTCTAGATGCCCGGTTCACCTGCTCCGATCGGTGGCATCTCTTAACGGACCTTTACTCCCCGGAACCACGGGGATCTCGCGGTCCGGGGGAATCTGGGGACGACCCATGGAGGAACGCATGACCATGCCCGGGTACCGGACCCACTCGCCCCCCGCCCCGGCGAGGCGGAGCACCCTGGCACGCGCCGCGCAGATCCTCGGAATCCTCGGCCTGGCCGGGCTCGCGGCGTGCCTGGCGGGGATGATCCCGGCGCTCGCCGGCCTCGTCCTCGGGACGGTGTCCCTCGTGCGCCGCGACCCCGACCGGCGCCCCGCCCTCGTCGGGGTGGTCTGCTCCGCGGTCGCCCTCCTGATCGGATCCGGGACGCTTTTCTGGCTGCTGAGCAAAGCGGCCCAGTGCGGGGACGCGGCCCGGTATCCGGACGACCTGGCGCGGCGGCACTGCGTCGAACGCGAGTTCCCGTTCGCTCACGCCGGCCCCTAGTCGCCCTGTCTAACCGTCCGGCTGGTCCGCCAGGGCGCGGACGGCCTCCTGCCCGAGCGCCGAGGCGTACACGCGCAGATCGTCGACGAGGCCGCCGAAGCCGGGCTTGGCGGGCTCCCTGCCCAGGTAGACGGGCCCGGCCGGGGTGACGACGGGGTGTTCCAGCGCGGCGGCGGAGTCCTGCTCGCCGTCGATGTGGAGGGCCATGCCCCGGGTGTCCACGACGAAGGCGACGTGGGCCCATCCGCCCACGGTCAGCCGGGCCCGGCTGTCGACGTAGCCGGGGCCCTTGACGGTGAACAGCTGGACGCGCAGCCTCATCGCGTCCGGGTACAGCCAGAGGCCGAGGCCGCGCGCGTCGTTCTCGGCGACCGGCTTGTAGAGGATGCTGCGCCACTCGCCGGTGGGCCCCTCGTCGACCCGGACGAAGAAGGCCAGGCTGAACCCGAAGATCTGGCTGAGGACGAGCTGCGGCGCCCCGGGGATCACGGCGCGGTCGTGCTCGCCGAGCGACAGCGCCTCCCCGTCCCGTCCCGGGACGATCCGGGCGCCGTCCGCCAGCTCGGCGGCGGGGGCGGTTCCGGCGGTGTCGGCGGCCCGGCGGCCGTCCACGGTGCCGGCGTCGAACGTCCAGTGCGCGATCAGCACGGGATCACCTCCGGTAGGGCGCGCGTCACCCGCGCACGCTATGCGCGCCTCCCCGCCGAGTCGAGGGGCCCATCGGCCGAGGAGCGTCAGCCGAGGGGCAGCGGGAGGTGGGGCGTCAGGTCGGCGCGCGGGCCGCTCGCCCGCACCCGTCCGTTCGCGGTCGCGTCCTGCCAGGTGAGACGGCCGGTGGCCAGCGCGATCCAGGTGGCGGCGTCCATCTCCACCACATTCGGTGGCGTACCCCGGGTATGGTGCGGGCCGTCGATGCACTGAACGGCGGCGTGCGGGGGGACGCGGACCTCCACCGAACGGCCGGGGGCCAGCTCGGCCAGCCGGTCGAGCAGGTACCGCACCGCTCCCCTGACCACCGGACGGCTCGGTTCGGCGCCGCCCGACTCGACGCCGGCGAGGACCGTGTCCAGAGCCGCGCGGCGCAGCGCGGCGGGCTCGTCCGGGCCGGTGTAGGGCGCCAGCCCGAGCGCGGCGCGCTGCTCGTTCAGGACGGCGGAGGAAAGCGGTGTTCGCGGCATCGCGCATGACGCTACCGGGTCAGCCTCGGTACCGCGCAGGCGGTAGAAAGGACCCCGGTGCCAGGCATGGGGGTGCAGGAGACGGGGAGGCCGGGGACGCCGTCCCCGGAGGAGACGGAGGTTCGTCAGATGCCCGAGGCGCTGCCCCTGCAGCCGGGCGACCCGAGACGGCTCGGCTCGTTCGAGATCACGGGACGGCTCGGCGTCGGCGAGCAGGGCGCCGTCTTCCTCGGCAGGGACCCCTCCGGGCACCCCGTCGCCGTGAAGGTCCTGCACGTGCGGCTGAGCGGCGAGCCGGTCGCGCGCTCGCGGTTCGCCGACGCGTTCGCCCCGGCCCGCAAGGTCTCCGGGTTCTGCACGGCGGCGATCCTGCACGCCGACGTGGAGGGCGACCGCCCCTACGTGGTGAGCGAGTGGGTGGACGGGCCGTCCCTCCAGCAGCTCGTGGACGAGGAGGGCGCGCGCGGCTTCGCCGTCGTCGAGCGCGTCGCGGTCGGCATGGCGATCGCCCTGGCCGCCGTCCACCGCGCGGGCGCCGTCCACCACGACCTGAAACCCGGGAACGTCCTCCTCGGCCGTGGCGGCCCCCGGATGAGCGACTTCGCGATCGCGCACGCCATGGAGGCCGTGAACGTGGCGTTCCGCGGTCACATGACCGAGGACCCGGCCTACAAGTCCCCCGAGCAGCTCAGCGGCATGGGCATCGGCCCCGCCGCCGACGTGTTCGCGTGGGCGTCGACCGTGCTGTTCGCCGCCGCGGGCAGGCCGCCGTTCGGCGAGGGCTCGCCGTCCGAGGTGATGCAGCGAATCGTCTACGACGAGGCCGACCTGTCGGCGGTGCCCGACTCCCTGCGCGAGGTGGTGACGGCCGCCCTGGTCAAGGACCCGGCCGAACGCCCGATGGCCAGGACGATCCTCGAACGACTGCTGGGCGCGGGCGGCGAGCTCGTCGAGCGCCTGCCGGCCTCGATGGTCGAGGAGGGCCGGGCCCTCGCGACGGGCGTGATGGTCCGCCACACCCTTCCCCGGGTCGCGCCGCCGCCGCGTCCGCCCGTGAACGTCCCGGGCAGCCCCATGGGAGCGGCGCCCCCGGCCGGGTTCGCGCCAGGCCCCGCCGCGCCGGCGGGCCCGCCTCCCGGCCCGCCTCCCGGCCCGCCTCCAGGGC
>NZ_JBEUPA010000078.1:0-36679 GCF_040492065.1 Actinomadura sp. NPDC000929
TCCCGGGCCGGGGGCCCCCCGCCCGCCGCGGCCCGGGGGCGCCCGCGCGGTGGGTGCGCGGCGCCGCGGCCCTGGGGGGGCGGGGGGGGGGGGGCCCCCCCCGGCGCGGCCGCCGCTCACTGGTGCGGCCAGCGGGGCTGGTAGCCGCTGGTCAGCCTCTCCCGGTTGTGGCGCCACTTCGGCTCCCGGTTGGCGCCCTTGTTGGTGATCGACCGCATCTTCCGGATGAACGGCCCGTAGGACCGCAGCAGCGTCGTGGAGAGGCTCGCCCCCGGCGGCTCGTCCATGAACGGCATGAACTTGTCCGGGAAGCCGGGCATCGTGCAGCCGATGCAGATGCCGCCCACGTTGGGGCAGCCGCCGACGCCGTCCATCCAGCCGCGCTTGGTGACGTTGCAGTTCACGACCGGGCCCCAGCACCCGATCTTCACCTGGCACTTCGGCGAGTTGTAGTCGCGCGCGAAGTCGGCCTGCTCGTAGTAGGCGGCGCGGTCGCATCCCTCGTGGACGGTCTTGCCGAACAGCCACGTCGGGCGCAGCTTGTCGTCCAGCGGGATGACCGGCGCCTGCCCGGCGGCCTGGTGCAGCACCCAGAGCAGCGTCTCCATGAAGTTGTCCGGCTGCACGGGGCAGCCCGGCACGTTCACGATCGGCAGCCCGCCCGCGGAGCGGAAGTCCCAGCCGAGGTAGTCGGCGAGGCCCATGCAGCCCGTCGGGTTGCCCGCCATGGCGTGGATGCCGCCGTAGGTCGCGCACGTGCCGATCGCCACGACCGCCCACGCCTTCGGCGCGAGCCGGTCGATCCACTCGTTCACCGTGATCGGGTCGCCGGTCTCCGGGTCGTTGCCCATCGACGTCCAGTAGCCGTCCCCGTTGATGTTCTCGTTGGGGATCGAACCCTCGACGACGAGGACGAAGGGCGCCAGCTCGCCGCGCGCGGCCTGCCGGAACGCCTCCATGAACTCGTCGCCGTTCTCGTAGGCGAGCACCTTGTTGTGCAGGTGGACCTTCGGCAGGCCCGGTATCGCGCCGAGGACGACGTCCTCGATGCTCGGCAGCGAGGCCGCGGTCACCGAGACCGTGTCCCCGTCGCAGCTCATTCCCTCGGACGTCCACAGAATGTGGATCTCGTCCGTCAGCGGTTGCGCCGGAGCGACGCTCGTCATCGCTTCCCCCCTCGACCGACTGCGGCCAACACCATGCGGTTGCCCTGCGGGAACAGCGCGAAACACCGCCCGAAAAGCCCCTCAAGCCATTTCCCCGATTCGGTAAACACACCGTTTGAGCTGGGAAGATCCGGGCAGCAGAACGGCGCTGGGACAATGGAAGCGGGCCGGGAGGGCGCGTGCACGAATTGGCCGTGACGGAGAGCGTCATCGCGGCAATTTCTACCCAATTGCCCGATTCGCGGGTGGTGGTGGTGCACCTCGAAATAGGGAGACTTTCCGGAGTCATGCCGGACGCGGTGCGCTTCTGCTTCGAACTGGCCGGCGAGGGGACGTGCGTCGAGGGCGCGCGGCTCGACATCACCGAGCCGGAGGGCGTCGGCGAGTGCGCCGCCTGCGGGGCCTCGTTCCCCGCGCGCGACCCGCTCGCGCTGTGCCCGTGCGGCAGCGCCGACGTGGTGATCAGCGGCGGCGCCGACCTGACGATCAAGGCGGTGGAGGTCGCCGACGATGTGTGAGACCTGCGGCTGCGACGGCGGGGACGCCGCGCGCCTGACGACCCTGACGGCCCCCGGGGACGGCCCCGGCCACCCCGCCGGGCACATCCACGTCCACGATCCCGTCCCCGTCCCCGTCCCCGGGTACGGGCACGGACACGGGCACGGGCATGAGGACGGGCACGTCATGACGCTGGGCCAGAAGGTGCTGGCCCGCAACGACGACCTGGCCGGCCGGAACCGGGCGTGGCTGGCCGAACGCGGCATCGCGGCGCTCAACGTGATGAGCTCCCCCGGTTCGGGGAAGACGACGCTGCTGGAGCGCACCGTCGCCGACCTGAGCCCGGACCGGCCGATCTCGGTGATCGAGGGCGACCAGGAGACGCTGCTGGACGCCCGGCGGCTCGCCGCGGCCGGGGCCCGGACCGTCCAGGTCAACACGGGCGCCGGCTGCCACCTGGACGCCGCGATGGTGGCCGGGGCGCTGGCCGCGCTGGCGCCGCCGGACGGCTCCACGGTGTTCGTGGAGAACGTCGGCAACCTCGTCTGCCCGGCGCTGTTCGACCTCGGCGAGCGGGCCCGCGTCGTGCTCATGTCCGTCACCGAGGGCGACGACAAGCCGCTGAAGTACCCGCACATGTTCCGCGGCGCGGACGTCCTGCTGCTCAACAAGACCGACCTGCTGCCGCACGTCGACTTCGACGTGGACGCCTGCCGGGCCGCGGCGCGCCGGCTGTGCCCCGGGCTGCGCGTGCTGCCCGTCTCGGCGACCCGCGGCGACGGCCTGGACGCCTGGTACGACTGGCTCGCCGAGGCGACGGCCGGGCCTTGACCTGGAGCGCGCTCCAGCACCTAGCGTTCTGCGCGAGCGACTGACGAGGAGCACGCATGCAGTACCGCAAGCTCGGCCGTACCGGCGTCGAGGTCAGCACCCAGACCCTCGGCGCGATGATGTTCGGCGCGGTCGGCAACCCCGACCACGGCGAGTCCGAGCGCATCGTCCACCGGGCCCTGGACGCCGGGATCAACTTCATCGACACCGCCGACATGTACTCGGCCGGCGAGAGCGAGGAGATCGTCGGGAAGGCCCTCAAGGGCCGCCGGGACGACGTCGTCCTGGCGTCGAAGTTCTTCTTCCCGCTCGGCGACGAGCGCAACGCGCGGGGCGGGTCGCGGCGCTACATCGTCCGCGCCGTGGAGGACAGCCTGCGCCGCCTCGGCACCGACCGCATCGACCTGTACCAGATGCACCGCCGCGACTGGGAGACCGACCTCGAGGAGACCCTCGACGCGCTGACCGACCTCGTCCGCCAGGGCAAGGTCCTCTACGTCGGGTCGTCGTCCTTCCCCGCCGACTGGATCGTCGAGGCGCAGTGGGCCGCCGAGCGCCGGGGCGGCGTCCGGTTCGTCTGCGAGCAGCCCCAGTACTCGATCTTCGCCCGGTCGATCGAGGAGTCCATGCTGCCCGCGGCGCGGCGCCACGGCATGGGCGTGATCCCGTGGAGCCCGCTCGCCGGCGGCTGGCTCACCGGCAAGTACCGGCGCGGCGAGCAGGCCCCCGAGGGCGCCCGCTTCGCGCCGTCGGACAACCCGGCGTGGCGGGGCCGCACCATCGACACCGACCCCAGCGTGTCGGCCCGCTACGACGCCGTGGAGCGCCTCACCAAGATCGCCGAGCAGGCGGGCCTCTCGCTGACCCATCTGGCGCTCGGCTTCGTCGCCGAGCACCCCGCCATCACCTCGACCATCATCGGGCCGAAGACGATGGACCAGCTGGAGGACCTGCTCGCCGCCGCCGAGGTCCGGCTCGACGCCGCCACCCTCGACGCCATCGACGAGGTCGTCCCGCCCGGCACCGACATGGCCGGCATCAGGCACCTGACCGGCAACCCGTCCCTGGACGCGGGGCACCGCCGCCGGTCCTGACGAAGGCCACGGCCCCGGCGCCGCCGTGCCGGGGCCCGGCCGTCCTAGCGGATCAGCGGGTCGCGGGGCAGGCCGAGGATGCGCTCGGCGATCTGGTTGCGGGTGATCTCGGAGGTGCCGCCCGCGATGGACATGCCGCGGGACCCGAGGCGCATCAGGCCCGCGAACTGGCCGAGGCCCTCGGTGAACGCGGTCTCGGGCCCGGCGAACTCGGCGAGGAGGGCGGCGGTGGCGTGGCCGTGCTCGGCGAGGACGAGCTTGGTGATGTTGCCCTCGGGACCCGGCTCCCCGCCCGCGACCGCGCGCTCGGCGGACCGCAGGTTGAGCAGGCGCAGGGCCTGCTCCTCGGCGGCGTACGCGCCGACGCGCTCGGCCGCGGCCGGGACGCGGTCGCCGCGCTCGGCGTAGAGCCGGAACACGTCGGGTCCCGGCGGGCCGCCGACGCCGCCGCCGATGCTGACCCGCTCGTTGCCGAGGGTGGCGCGGGCGACGGTCCAGCCCTTGTTCGGTTCACCGACGACGTCGGCGTCGGGGACGAAGACGTCGGAGAAGAACACCTCGTTGAAGTCGGAGGTGCCGGTCGTCTGGCGCAGCGGCCGGACCTCCACGCCGGGGTGGTGCATGTCGACGACGACCATCGTGACGCCGGAGTGCTTCGGCGCGTCGGGGTCGGTGCGGACGGTGGCGAAGCCCCAGCGGCAGTACTGGGCGCCGCTCGTCCACACCTTCTGGCCGTTGACGAGCCAGCCGCCGTCCACCCTGACGGCGCGGGTCCTGACCGCCGCCGCGTCCGACCCGGCTTCGGGCTCGCTGAACAGCTGGCACCAGACCTCCTCGCCGGTGAGCGCCGGACGCACCCACCGGTCGATCTGGTCCTGGGTGCCGTGCTGGACGAGCGTGAGGATCACCCAGCCGGTGATGCCGAGCTGGGGGCGCTTCACGCCCGCGGCGCGGAACTCGTCCTCGATGACCAGTTGCAGCCCGGCGCTCGCCTCCACGCCCCAGGGGCGCGGCCAGTGCGGCTGGACGTAGCCGGTCTCGATGAGCCTCTCGCGCTGCTCGGCCGGGGGCAGCGCGGCGATCTCCCGGGCCAGCCCGCGGATCTCCGCGCGGCGCGCCTCGGCCTCGGGCGGCAGGTCGAGGCTCGCCTCCCGGACGACCCCGGCCGCCCGCAGCCGGGTCACGTCCCGCTCCGCGGCGTGCGGGCCGGCGACGGCCTCCAGCGTCGCGGCGCGGCGCAGCAGCAGGTGCGCGTCGTGCTCCCAGGTGAAGCCGATGCCGCCGTGCACCTGGATGTTCAGGCCCGCGTTGGAGGTGAAGGCGGGCAGGGCGAGCGCCGCCGCCACGGCCGCGGCCAGCTCGAACTGGTCGGACGGGCCGGACGCGGCCCGCGCCGCGTCCCACACCGCGGCGGTGGCGAGCTCCGCGGCGACGAGCATGTTCGCGCAGTGGTGCTTGACGGCCTGGAACGTCGCGATCGGCCGCCCGAACTGCTGCCGCACCTTGGCGTACGCGGTGGCGGTGTCGACGCATTCCAGCGCGCCGCCGACCGCCTCCGCGGACATCAGCGTCCGGGCGACGGCGGTCGCGTGCGCGCGGGCCCCGGCGAGGACCTCCACGGCGGCGCCGTCCAGCCGCACGCGGGCGGAGCGGCGGGACGGGTCCAGGTTGCCGGGCACCTCGACCGCGACGCCCGGCGCGCCCGCCCGCACGACGACCATGTCGTCGCCGGCGGGCAGGACGAGCAGTTCCGCGAGGCCGCCGCCCAGCACGACGCCCGCGTCCCCGGTGGCGGCGCCGCCGGTCACGGTGAGCGCGCCGTCCAGCCCGTGGGCCGCCGGGGTCGCGCCGGACGCGAGGCCGGGCAGGAGCCGGGCCCGCTGCTCCCCGTCCCCCGACGCGGCGAGCACGGCGGACGCGATCATCGTCGGCAGCATCGGGCCGGGCGCGGCGGCGCGGCCGAGCTCCTCGGCGACCACGACCAGCTCCGGCAGGCCCGCTCCCCCGCCGCCGTGCTCCTCGGGAAGGTGCAGGCCGAGCAGCCCCAGCGCGGCGAACTCCCCCCAGAAGGCGGGCAGGGGCTCCTTCTCGGCGTCCAGCAGCGCGCGGTTCGCCGCCCGCGCCTCCTGGTCGCGCAGGAACGAGCGCGCCGTCCGTGCCAGCTCGCGGTGTTCGTCGCTGATGGCGATCGCCATGGCCCCTCCAAGCTTCCGTCCCGGCCAGAACACCAGAATGGCATTCGGTTACCCTCCTGGGCGAGGGGGAGACCCGATCGACGGTGTCCCGCACACCGCGCCCGGAGAACCGGGGTCAGGCGGTGGCCTCCACCTCCGCGCGGGACAGCACCGGGTCGGGCGCGTCCGGCGCGGTGGAGGCGACCGGCGCCGACACGCCCGCCGCGACGCGGGCCTGCGCCTGGCGGAACTCCGGCAGTGGCCCGGTGGCGTCGTGCAGCGCGTTGAGGACGACCCAGAGCGTCGTCCTGCGCAGCCGTAGCGTCACCGGGTTGGGCGGCTGGTAGAGGGCGAGCTTGCGCGCCCATTCCGGCAGCATGTCGCGGGCCGCCCAGTCCATGAACGGGCTGCCGGGCTCCCACGGCCTCGTCTTGCTGCCGCGCAGGTTGGGCCCGGTCCCGAACGCCTTGATCGGAGTGATCGCGAGGCGCGGCAGGTAGGACTCCAGGCACTCGGCGACGTCCGCCTTGGTGGCGGGCAGGTCCGTCCCGCCGAGGGCCTCGCCGACGCGGACGAACTCGCGGTAGTAGCGCTCCAGGTCGTCACCCTTGAGCGGGCGGCGGTGGTAGCGCTCGTGCGCGGTCGCCAGCCCCCACACCACGGTCGCGTAGTTCCAGCGCAGCCAGTCGGGGTCGTCGGCGTCGTAGGCCAGCCCGTCCGGGCGGGTGCCCTTCACCGTGTGGTGCATGGCGCGGACGGTCCGGGCGAGGCGCTCGGCCGTCGCGGTGGAGCCGTAGGCCGTCCCGATGAAGAACGAGAGGGAGTGCCCGAGCCGCACGGCCGCGCCCTCGGGGTCGATGCCGCCGGTCGGGACGCCGTCGACGCGCTCGGGGATGCGGGAGTGGTCGTAGGCCATCCAGCTGATGCTCGGGTCCAGGCCCTCGATGTAGGCCGCCCCGACCAGCCCGAGCAGCAGGGTCGGCAGGTGCGAGTGGACGTACCAGACCGCGCTGCCGGGCCCGAACCAGCCGGGGTCGCCCTCCGGTCCGGCGAACTCCAGCCCGCGGAAGAACCTGGAGCGGATCTCGGCGTCGAAGGCCCGCTCGAACCGCGCCGCGATGATGGTGTTCCTCGATGGCATGCCGCACTCCCGGCCAGTCTGGTGACAGGTGTATCCAGAGTAAGTGTCTGGGTACACGCGTGTCCAGACTTCGGGGGCCGCTCCGGCCCGGCGGGGTAGGGTGGCCGGCATGGCGAGCACGCGCACGGCCGCGTCCACGCGGTGGGCCGGCGTCCCCGCGGGCCGGCGCCGCGACGAGCGGCGCGCCATGCTCCTGCGGGCCGCGTTCCGGCTGTTCGGCGAGGAGGGCGAGGCCGCCCTCACCGTCCGCGCCGTGTGCCGCGAGGCCGAGCTCCACACGCGCTACTTCTACGAGAACTTCGCCGACACCGGCGAACTGCTCGCCGCCGTCTACGACCGGGAGGCCGCCGCCCTCGGCGAGGTCCTCGCCCGCGCCCTGGACGGGGCGGGCCCCCGCCCCGACGTCCGCACGCGCGCCGGCATCCGCGGGGTGCTGAGCTTCATCAGCGACGACCCCCGCCGGGGCCGCGTCCTGTTCGCCGAGGCGCGCGGCAACGAGTTCCTGGCCGAGCGCCGCCGCGCCGCGCAGACCGCCCTGCTGGAGGGCGTCCTCGCGATGAGCCGCGCCGAGAGCCCGCCGCTCCCCGTCGTCGTCGCCGCGACGATGTTCACCGGCGCGATGACCGAGCTGGCCCGGCAGTGGGCCGACGGACGCCTGGGCGACGATCTCGACGCCGTGGTCGACAGCGCCGTCGAGCTCTCCCTGGCCCTGCACGCCGCGACCGCCCCCCACCTCCCCGCCGGTTAGCGGCACCGGGGCGGAGCCGGTCCGGAACGGTCGGCGCCTCGCGCATCTCTTCCAGGGGGAAATCGACCCTAGAGTAGGGGGGACGGTCGGCGGAGAGGGGAGCGCGGTGAGCGCCGGAATCGGCACTGCGGAGGACGTTGCGGCGGAGGCGGCGCGGCGCCGGACGTTCGCGGTGATCAGTCACCCGGACGCCGGCAAGTCCACGCTCACCGAGGCGCTCGCCCTGCACGCGCAGGCGATCGAGCAGGCCGGCGCGGTGCACGGCAAGGCCGGGCGGCGCGGCGTCCGCTCGGACTGGATGGACATGGAGCGCTCCCGCGGCATCTCCATCACCTCCTCGGTGCTGCGGTTCGAGTTCGGCGACGCCCTGCTGAACCTCCTCGACACCCCCGGCCACGCGGACTTCTCCGAGGACACCTACCGGGTGCTGGCCGCCGTCGACGGGGCGATCATGCTGCTCGACTCGGCCAAGGGCCTGGAGGCGCAGACGCTCAAGCTGTTCGACGTCTGCCGGCACCGCGGCATCCCCGTCATCACGTTCGTCAACAAGTGGGACCGGCCGGGCCGCGAGCCGCTGGAGCTGCTGGACGAGGTCGAGCAGCGCATCGGCCTGCACCCGGCGCCGCTGAACTGGCCGGTCGGCATCGCCGGTGACTTCCGCGGCCTGATCGACCGCGCCGACGGCTCCTACACCCGGTTCCGCCGCACCCCCGGCGGCGCCACCCGCGCGGCCGCCGAACGCGTCCCGGCCGACCGGGCCGCCGCCGAGGAGGGCCAGGCCTGGGTGACCGCGAACGAGGAGCTGGCGCTGCTGGAGGAGATCGGCGCCGTCCTCGACATGGACGCCTTCGCCACCGGCTCCAGCACCCCCGTCCTGTTCGGCGCCGCGCTGCCCAACTTCGGCGTCGGCGCGCTGCTCGACACCGTGCGCCGGCTGGCGCCCGCGCCGTCCGCGCGCACCGACGCCGCGGGCCGCGCGCGCCCGGTGACGGCGCCGTTCTCCGGGCAGGTGTTCAAGGTGCAGGCGGGCATGGACCGGGCGCACCGCGACCGGCTGGCCTTCATCCGCGTCTGCTCGGGCCGCTTCGAGCGCGGCGCGACCCTCACCCACGCCCCGACCGGGCGCCCGCTGGCGACCAAGTACGCCCAGACCGTCTTCGGCCGCGACCGCTCCACCCTGGACGCCGCCTACCCGGGAGACGTGATCGGTCTGCCCAACGCGTCCGGCCTGACCGTCGGCGACACCCTGTACACCAAGACCCCCGTGACGTTCCCGCCGATCCCGGCGTTCGCGCCCGAGCACTTCATGGTGGCGCGGGTCAAGGACAACAGCCGGGCCAAGCAGTTCCGCCGCGGCATCGACCAGCTCGACGGCGAGGGCGTCGTGCAGGTGCTGCGCAGCGACCTGCGCGGCGACCAGGCCCCCGTCCTTGCCGCGGTCGGCCCCCTCCAGTTCGAGGTGTTCACCGCGCGGATGGCCGACGAGTTCGGCGCCCCGGTCGAGCTGTCCCGCCTCGACTACACGGCCGCCCGCATCACCGACAAGGAGTCCGCCGAGACGCTCGACGGGCGCCGCGGCGTCGAGGTGCTCACGCGCAGCCTCGACGGCTCGTACATCGCGGTCTTCGTCGACAAGTGGCGGGTGCGCGCGATCGAACGCGAACACCCCGACCTCACCCTCACCCCCATGCTCGCCGCGGGCGTCCCGGACTGACCCCCGGCGCCGCCTAACGCCCCGGCAGCCGAGTCCCAACTTCCCCGGCCCCGGGCTCCCCTGCCGCCATGGGCACGCCAACGGTCGTTCAGCAGCGGAAAAGACCAGTTCATGGCCGTGATGGGGCAGTTCGCCCCCCTTCCGGGGCGGGTATGCGGCGCGGAGGAAGGTACCGGCCGTCCGGTACCGCGCTCCGAGGGGAGGCCTCGCATGTTCGATCACTATCCGGCCGGCGGCCGTTCATCCGATCCGGCCGTCGTCCGGCGCCGCCGCCGGGCACGGATCGCGCCGCTGGCCGTCGGCGCGGCCGCCGTGGTCGCGTCCGCCGTCGCCGGATGCGGCGGCGGGTCGAGCACCTCGTCCCAACCGACGACGTCGCCCCCGACCTCGCCACCGACGACGTCGCCCCCGTCCTCCCCGACGACCGCGCCCCCGACCTCGGCCACCCCCACCGGCGGCGCCGGCGGGGCGCCCGGCGGCACGATCAAGACGGCGACCGTGGGCCAGCTGGGGCAGATCGTGGTCGACGGCCAGTCCCGGACGGTGTACCTGTTCCAGAAGGACACGGGGACCACGTCGTCCTGCTCCGGATCATGCGCCGCGGTGTGGCCGCCCGTCACGACCAGCGGGAAGCCTCAGGCCGGTTCGGGAGCGGACGCGGCGAAGCTGGGCACCACCAAGCGGAGCGACGGCACGACCGAGGTCACCTACAGCGGGCACCCTCTTTACTACTACGCGCCCGACGGCACCGCGAGCGGCAGCGCCAAGGGACAGGGGCTCAACCAGTTCGGCGCCAAGTGGTACGTGCTGTCCCCGTCCGGTTCTGCGGTGACGAAGCAGCCGTCGGGCGGCGGCGGCGGTGGCTACTGAGACGGGCCGTCCCCGGACGGCCCTGTTCGGCGGCAGGCTCGTCGCCGCCTCCCTCGCGGCGTCGGCGCTCGCCGGGTGCGCGACCGCGACCAACTCGCAGAATCCCGGCCGGACGCAGATCAGCACGGCGGAGGCGCCGCACCTCGGGCAGATCCTGGTGAACGAGAAGGGACGAACGCTGTACCTGTTCGTCGCCGACCCGCCGAACCAGTCGACCTGCTCGGGAGCCTGCGCGAGCATCTGGCCTCCGGTGACCACCGAGGGCGCCCCGACCACGGCCGGAAGCGCCCAGCGGTCCCAGATCGCCACGATCAGCCGCTCCGACGGCCCCCCGCAGATCGTCTACGGGGGCCACCCGCTGTACTACTACCAGGCCGACACCGGAGGCGGCGACACCCGCGGCGAGGCCCTCACCCAGTTCGGCGCCGAATGGTACGCCGTCTCACCCCAGGGCCAACAGGTCGAGAGCGGAACGAGCGCATCGCCATGAGCAATGTGCTGCGCTATCTGGGCGTCCTGCTGCTGTTCGGCATCGGCGCGGTCCATCTCTACGAGTACCTCGCGGACCACTACCGCGTCATCCCGATCATCGGCGTGCTGTTCCTGCTCAACTTCGTCGGCGCGGTGGTGCTGGCGCTCGCCCTGGCCGCCCCGCTGAGGTCCCTGCCCGGCCTGTCCTCCGTGCCGGTCGTCGGTCGCGCCCCCCACGCGCCCGTGGCGCTCGGAGCGATCGTCTTCTCGCTCGGAACCCTCATCGGTCTTCTGATCAGTGAGCAGAGCGCGCTGTTCGGGTTCCACGAATACGGCTACCGGACGACCGTCATGCTCGCGCTCGGCCTGGAGTCCGGCGTCGTCGTCGTCCTCTCCGCCTTCCTGGCACTCGAAGCGCGCCGGCTGCGTCCGCCCGCCGGAATGGGCAGAAGCCGAGCGTCCGTGCGCGACCAGAACGTCCCGCCCCGCCGATGAGACCGCGCTCGTGCGGGGCCTGGCTCAGGCCAGGGCAGCGATGGCGGCGTCGACGTCGGCCTCGGTCGTGTAGAGGTGGAAGGCCAGGCGCGCCGCGCCCTTGCGGACGGATGCCCGGATACCGGCCGCCGCGAGCCGTTCAGCCGCGCCCGGCCGGGCGACGCTGACGATCGCGCTGTCACCCGCCGGCATGCCGAGGCCGGCCCGGAACCGGTCGGCCATCCGCACGTCATGCTCGTGGATCTGCCCGATGCCGATCTCCAGGAGCAGCTCCAGCGTGGGGGCGGCCGCGACGTAGGAGAACCACGGAGCCGCGATGTCGAACCGGCGGGCGTCCTTCGCCAGCCGCAGCGGCGGGCCGTAGGAGGCGTCGCCGTCACCGGCGTACCAGTTGGCGGCGAGCGGCCGTATGCGGTCGCGCACGGCCGGGCTCACGTAGCAGAAGGCGGTGCCGCGCGGGCACATCAGCCACTTGTACGCCGAGACGGCGAGGACGTCGAAGGGCGTCGCGTCGACCGGGAGCCAGCCGACCGCCTGGGTGGCGTCGCCGACGACGAGCGCGCCGTGCGCCCGCGCCGCCGCGACGACCTCGTCGACGGCGGCGACCTCGCCCGTCGCGGACTGGACCAGGCTGAAGGCGACCGCGTCCGTGCGCTCGTCGATCGCGCCGGGCAGCTCGGCGGGCGGCACCGTCCGCACGTCGAGATCCTGCACGAGCCAGGGGAACAGGTTCGACGTCTGCTCGATGTCGGGGACGAGGACGCGCGAGCCCGGCGGAAGCGAGGCGGCGACCGGGGCCAGCACCTGCGAGGCGGAGGCGCCCACGGCCACGTCCTCGGCCGCGACGCCGACCAGGCGCGCGAACGCGCCGCGCGCGCGACCGGTGGACCGGTCCCACCTGTCCCAGCCGTTGGCCCCGCGGCGCCACTCGGCCAGCGCGCCCTGCAGCGCCTCGAACGCCGGCTCCGGCGGTATGCCGTAGCTCGCGGTGTTCAGCCAGCCCGGCTCCGGGTCCCACATTCGTACCGCTTCGTCCAGTTTCACGCTGGTGAGCCTAGAGCGTGCCGCGCGCGGACGAGTGTAGGGAGGGGCGGCCGCCCCTCCCCACTCGTGGTGACTGCTCCGGACAGGCCGCGGCACATGCCGCGGCCCGCCCGGCCGATGCGACCGTCAGGCGGGAGCGCCCTTCGGCGAGATGAAGCAGTGCTCGTCCTTCGACCACTGCACCTTCGGGATCGGGCGCCTGGCGGCGGCGAGCGCAGCGAGGAAGACCACGCCCATCCCGACCCAGACCAGAGGTCCGGGGGCCTGCACCGCGCCCAGGACCCCGAGAGCGGCACCGATGAAGCCGATCAAGCACCCCATCGGACTGTCGAGCAGGTAGAGCAGGCTCGACACGTGCAGCGAGACCTTGCCGCTCACCCAGGCACCGATGAACGTCGGCACCGCGAAGGACAGGATGCCGGCGCCGGTGCCCAGCAGGAGCACCTTCCCCGACGACAGCTCCGAGAACCCTCCGCCGAGGCCGAGGCTCGCCCCCCACACCGCGAGGGCGGTGAGGGGAATCGCGACGAGATCCGCCACCGCCAGGATCCTCAGCCGGTCCACGGCCTTCGGATAGTGCTCCTCGTCGTACAGGCAGTGGAGGTAGTTCCAGAAACTCCAGGCACCGAGAAGTCCGCAGACGATCCCGATCCCCGTCTCCCAGGGAGAGTGCTCGAACCCGTTCCAGGGCTCGTTGACCACCACGACTCCCGCGAACGCGGCCACGCGGAACACGACGCTCCAGACGGCGCCCCGAAGAACGCCGGCCGGCGCCTCCGCCGGATGCCGGAAGATCGTCCACAGTACGCGGCCGTTGGAGCAGAGCGGCCCCAGAGCGGACATCGTGATGATCGCCCCCATGCCCACCAGCTGGGAGCCGTAGGGGTAGCCCACGTTGATCACTGCGAGGCCGAACGCGAGGCGACCGACGACCACTCGGTCGTACGGCGTGAGCGACCGGAACGGAAGGGCCTTCCTGGTGAGCCAGACCGTGCCGCCCCAGATCACGAGGGCACCGGTCACACCCGTGACCAGCCCGCTCGCCAATGGGTCGGCCAGGGTGTTGAAGGCCCAGCCGATTTGTTGGATCAGCAATTCGATGAGTACGACAACGCCGTACACGGGTCTCTCCTTTGAGACTGCCTCCGCCCCTAGGGCGGAGTTGGCTGTGATCCCGTGGATCACGGCGTGTTCTGGCCGTTCGAGCCAGGACACGCCGGGATTCCGCAGAATCCGGACATGTCCCGGCGGATGGCCGGAACAGTGAAGACAGTGTGGGCAAGAGCGGCGGGCGCAGTGCGGTCGGCGAAGAAAAGACGCAGATCACACGGTCGGTCGCGGGCTTGGCGAGGGCGTGAACGCGAACGGCGGCACCCTCGTTCACACGAGGGTGCCGCCGTTCAGACGAACACTTCTCCGCGGCCGGTCGCCCGGATCCGCCGCCCGTCCCGGGCGCCCGGTTCAGAGGCGGCGGGACTCCAGGACGCGGCTCAGGAACTCGCGGGTGCGCGGTTCGGTGGGCTCTTCGAAGATCTGCTCGGCCGGGCCGCGTTCCAGCAGGACGCCGTCATGGAGGAAGCAGACGGTGTCGGCGATGTCGCGGGCGAACCCCATCTCGTGCGTCGCCAGGATCATCGTCATGCCGGAGTCCTTGAGCTCCCGGATGATGCCCATGACCTCGGTGACCAGTTCGGGGTCGAGCGCGGAGGTCACCTCGTCCAGCAGGAGCAGGCTCGGCCGGGTGGCCATGGCCCGGATGATCGCGACGCGCTGCTGCTGGCCGCCCGACAGCCGGTCGGGGTACTCCCCGGCCTTGTCGGCCAGGCCGAACCGTTCGAGCAGCTCGTGCGCCTGTTCCGCGGCCTCCGCCTTCGAGCGCTTGTGGACGCGGAGAGGGGCGAGGGTGATGTTGTCCAGCACCGACATGTGCGGGAACAGGTTGTAGGACTGGAACACCATCCCGATCCGCTTGCGGACCTTGTCGGGGTCCGCGCGGGGGTCGGTGATGTCGTCGTCCTCCAGGAAGATCGCGCCGTCGTCGACGGTCTCCAGGACGTTCACGCAGCGCAGCAGCGTCGACTTGCCCGATCCGGAGGCCCCGATGAGGCAGACGACCTCGTGCGGCGCGACGTCCAGGTCGACGCCGCGCAGCACCGGGTGGGCGTGGTAGGTCTTCCAGACGCCCTCGATGCGCAGCAGCGGGGTGCTCATCGGCCGCCTCCGGGGGCGCGGCGGCGTTCGGCGCGCGCCGCGAGATGGTCGGTGAACCGGGCCATCGGCACCGTCAGCGCGATGAACAGCACCGCCGTGGCCAGGTAGGGGGTGTAGTTGAACGTGTCGGCCGAGTGGATCTGCGCCTGCCGCAGCGCCTCCAGCGGACCGAGCACCGCGACGAGCGCGGTGTCCTTCTGCAGCGAGGCGAAGTCGTTGAGCAGCGGCGGGACGACCCGGCGCACCGCCTGCGGCAGCACCACGTACCGCAGGCTCTGGGCCTTGCTGAGGCCCAGCGACCGGGCCGCGGCGCGCTGGCTCGGGTGGATGGAGTCGATGCCGGCCCGGAACACCTCCGCGACGTACGCCCCGTAGGACAGGACGAGCGCGAACCCGCCCAGCACCGCCGGGCTCTCGGGCACGCCCTGCAACCGCAGCGCGGGAAGCCCGAATCCGACCAGGTACACCAGCAGGATCGTCGGGATGCCGCGGAACACGTCGGTGTAGGCGACGGCCAGCGCCCGCACCGGGAACAGCAGCGGAGTCCGCATCCCCCGCGCGAGCGCGACCAGCAGCCCCAGCACCAGGATCGCCACCTCGGCGATCAGGAAGATCCGTACGTTCAGCCAGAAGCCGCGCAGCACGTCGGGGAACGCGCCGGTGAACTCGCCCCAGTTGAAGAACGTCTCGTGCACGCGGGGCCAGCCCGGCGACCCCACCACGACGACCACCACGACCGCGGCGCACAGCACCGTCGAGGCCGCGGCCACCGATCCGGACCGGACGTCGGCGCGGCGGCGCCGGCGCTCGCGTTCGCGCTGCCGCTCGCTCTTGACCCAGGCGGTCTGCCCGCCCGCCTGCGCGGTCACTTCAGGACGGGTGCGCCGGCCGACGCGGTCAGCCACTGCTGCTGGATCTTCGCCAGCTCACCGGACGACTTCAGCTGCCCGATCGCCTGGTCGAGGCAGCCGGCGAGCCCGCTGCCCCGCTCCATCAGCAGCCCGAAGTGCTCGGTGGCGCCGCCCTGCGACTGCGGCAGCTGACCGACGATCTTCGAGTCGTCGATCTGCGCGGCGGTGACGTAGAAGGCGGTCGGCAGGTCCACCACCAGCACGTCCACCTGCTTGTTCTTCAGCGCGTTCACCGCGTCGATCTGCGTGTTGAAGATCTTCGGCTCGTCGGCGGGCTTGAGCTGGTTCTTCACCGCCTGCAGCGACGTCGTCCCGACCTGGACCGCGATGCGCGCCTTGCTCAGCTCCGCGACGGTCTTGGCGTTCTCGAACTTGCCGCCCTTGAGCGTCACGACGCCCTGCTGCACGTCGTAGTAGCCGTCGCTGAACGCGACCGCCTTCTCGCGCGCGGGGGTGACCGAGATCTGGTTGATGTCGAAGTCGAAGGTCTTGGGCCCCGGCGCGTACGACGACTCGAACGACTGGGTCTTCCAGACCACCTGGTCCTTGGTGAAGCCGAGCCGGCCGGCGACCGCGTAGGCGACGGCGCCCTCGTAGCCCTGCCCGTTGGACGGGTCGTCGTCCTTGAACCACGGCTCGAACGCCGGCTTGTCGGTCGCGATGGTGAGCTTGCCGGGCGACTTCAGCGGCAGCTTGTCCTTGGCGCAGGAGGCGGGGCTCTTGCTCGCCGAGGCACCGGAGTCCTCGTCCTGCGGGGCGCAGGCGCTGACGGCGAGGGCGAGCGCGGCGGCGCCGGCGAGCGTTGCCACGAGGGGACGGCGGATCACAGGAGATTCCTCCGGCGGTGAGAGGGGGTAAGGGTCATGGACGCGGCACCGCGCGCAGAGTGAGGGTCTGCGCGCCGGCCAGGCCGAGGGCGTCGGCGGCACGTCCCTGGTTGACGCCCAGGGCGAGCCATCCGGACGAATCGGTCCACAGCAGCGGCTCCCCGACCGCGACGCTGCCGAAGGTGAGCTGGAACGGGACGCGGACCGTCCGGGACGGACCGCCTGCAACGTTCCACTCCACGTCAAGGGGGGTGCCCGGCTCCAGCGTGCCGAACGCCTCCGCCAGATCGCCGGGCTCGGCGCCCAGCACCTGGCTGCCGAACCGGTCGGTGTACAGCACGGGAACGGTCAGCTCCCCTGGCCGGACCACCGGGGGCGGGACGTCCAGCGGCAGCGGGTCGACGGCCGCACCGAGATCCGCCGCGTCCACCCCTGCCGCGACGTGGGCGGCGGCGGGAGAGAAGACGTCACGTCCGTGGAACGAGGTCGAGACCTGGGGTAGCCGGTAGGCCGGGTTCTCCAGCGCGTGCGCCCGGACGATCCCGCCCAGCGCCTCCGCCGCCGGCACCAGCAGCCCGTTGTCCGGCCCGACCAGCACATCGCCGCGCCCGGTCGCGATCGCCAGCGGCCGGCGCGAGGTGCCCACGCCCGGATCCACGATCCCGACGTGCACGCCCACCGGCAGGTACGGCAGCGCCTGCCGCAGCAGCATCGCCCCCTCCCGCACGTCGAACGGCGTGATCTCGTCGCTGAGCACCAGCACGTTCGCGTCCGGGGCGATCCCGTACACCACCCCGGCGCAGATCGCCGTGTACGCCGCGCCGAAGTCGGTCGCCAGGCTGACGAACGGACGACTTTGCGGCATGGGCGACCTCATGAAACGGAAGGGATGGGTGGTACGAGAGTGGAAATCCTACCAAGTCGATAGATTAGCCAACTCCGCCGCCTCCCCGTGCGCCAACGGCCCGACCGCGATCCCGCGCCGCCACCCTCACTCGCCCCGCCTTCCGCGGCACCGAAGGCTTGCTGGTCCCGGACCGCTGGGGACGGTCGTCCACACAGGAGGACTGGTGCCAAGGTGAGCCCCGCGGGGGCGGGGCCGGCTGCCAGTCGGAACAATGCAGAACAAGACAACCGGGTGGGTCGCGGGAGCGATCCTCCTTCTGATCGTCGGCGGAACGGGGACGACCGGACTCCCCGGGTCCGGTTCCTCCTCGGGTGGCTCCGGCGGCCCTGCCGCCCCGGCCGCTCCGGCCGCTCCGGCCGCTCCCCACAGCGGGGAGACGCAGGTGACCTCCCGCCTCTGGCAGATGCAGACCGGAGACTGGAAGGTCTTCCTGAAGGACGGCGGAACGGTCAACCTGCCCAAGGCCGTGGGCGACAAGTGCGACCACGGCAGCACCTACTCCTACGCGCAGAAGGCGTGCAAGGGATAGGCGCCGATTGACCGGAGTTCCTGGAGCGCACCGGCGCTCCAGGAACTCCGAACCTCGGCGCCCCGCGTTCCACGGCGTTCCTCCGCACCGGCCGCTACGGATCGCCTGGCGCGGCCGTATGGTGGGGGTGCCCGTGGGTGCGCCGCTCCTCCTTGAGCCGTGCCTCGTAGAGGTGCCGTCGACCAGCGGTCAACGACTCCCGTACGCGCGCCTCATAACGTCGGAGCGGTTCGTAGTAGGTGTCTTCGTACTCCTCGACCGCCTGGAAGCTCCAACGGTCCGGGAGGACGTTGCGGCCCACGAGTTCGCGCGACAGCTCGTCCGCGAGTTCCTGGTGCCCGGCCTTGGCGAGCAGCTCGGCCGCGTCGCCCAACTCGAAGTCGGCCTTGCCGGTGAGCTGGTGCCACGAGTAGAGATGGCCCCGGGCGCGCTCGACGCTCTCCAGGGCCTCGCTCAGCTTGCCCACGGCTTTCACGGTCGCCTCGTCGGGCTCGGGACTGCTGCCAGCGATCATGCGGGCTTACCTTCCCCTCTGACCTCCGATGATGCGCTCCCCCGCGCCTCCGCACCGACCGGCGGCCTAGACTGCTGGGCCGGATCAGGTCGCTTCACGGCAAGGGGTCTCATGGGCAACGGCGTCCCGCCTCAACGGCAGAGTCCGGAGAGCGACCGGCTCGCGGAGCGCATGGAGGCGGCGTCGGACGCGGAGAAGGCGTCCGTCCTCGTCGACCACTACGCGGCGGCCACCGCCGGACCTCCCTCGGCGTGGACGGACGAGTTCGTCGCCCGGGTCGAAGAGTTCGGGCTCTCCGTACTGCAGATCCGGCGAGCGGCCACAGACCTCGCCTGGCTGGCTCGCAAGAACGGTCAGGGCTACCTGGACGAGACCGACCGGGCGCGCATCCTGGCGGCGAACAACACCCGTACCGCGCGGCTCTGCCTCGTCTACATCCATGGCCAGCGGCTGCGCTTCGACTTCAAGTTCGCGCAGCTCCACCGGCTCTGTATCGGCTGGCTGGCCGAGTTCGACGACGACGCCCTCGTCCTGAGCTTCGCGGCCTTCTCCGCACTCGGCACCCGCGCTTCGAACGCGCCCGGCCTGTTCCGGCGGGCGGTCGACGCTCCCGACGCGGACGACAAGAGCAACCAGGTGCTCCTTACGGGCATCAATTTCGCCGACCACTTGCCGGAACAGCCGCAGATGATGCTGGACCTCTCCGACGAGATGATGGCGCGCGGCCAGGAGAACGCCATTGTCTACTACCGGCGCGCGTCGGCATATCGGAAACTGGGCCGGTTTGCTGACGGGCTCCACGAGATAGACCGGGCGATAGACGCCCTCGGCCCCGGCGACGTTCTGGTGCACGAACAGTTCACGCAGGAGCGGCGCTCGATCATCCTGGCCCAGGATCTGCAGAACCAGATGGAGCGCAACACCCAGGCCATCGCGGACTCCATCGCCGCCCAGGTGGACGAGAGAATCGCCGCGGCGTCGGCCGAGCTCGAACAACGACTCGACGAAGCGTCGCTGAGGCTCGCCCAGCGCGTCGACGCGGCGCAGGAGATGGTCTCGTCCGGCCTGCTCAAGATGGTGGAGATCCTCGGGCTCTTCGTCGCCCTCGTCGGTTTCATCGCCGGGTCCGGAGCAGTGGTGATCAAATCGCAGGGCCTCCAGGAGCGGGCGCTCTCCATGCTCCTGGTGGTCGGCGGGGCTTTGGTCTTCTTCACTCTCCTGCGGCTCGTCACCACCGTGGGACGGCGGCGGGTGCGAGCGGAGAGGTAGCCTCCGGCCCCCTTGCTATGCTGGCGCCAAGTTCAACTTAGGCGGCTATTGTGAGCGAAAAGAACGCTTTCTACTACCCCGAGATTATTTGCCCCGAACGGACGATCGGGCGGCGCACGTTCGATTTCTCGCGGCAGGTCGCCGTGATGGCGATAATCAACCGCACTCCCGATTCATTCCACGACCGGGGCCGCACTTTCGCCTTGGACAAGGCATTGGTCGCAGTAGAGAACGCGCTCGTCCACGAAGCCGACTGGCTGGACATCGGCGGCGTCCCTTTCGCTCCCGGGCCTCCGGTGAGCGTCGAAGAGGAGATCGACCGCGTGGTCCCGGTCATCGAGGGCGCCCGATCCCGCACCGACGCGGTGATCTCCGTCGAGACGTACCGGCCCGAGGTCGCCCGCGCCGCCTTCGCCGCCGGCGCCGACGTCCTGAACAACACGAGCGGCCTGCACGACCCCGCCCTCGCCGACGTGGTCGCGGAGGCCGGCGCGACCCTCATCGTCACGCACAGCCTCGCCGACCCCCGGACGCCCTACCCTCGCCCGCAGTACGACGACGTGGTCACCGAGGTCGCCGAGTTCCTCCGCCTGCGGGCGGCCCTGGCCGAGAAGCACGGCGTGCCGGCGGACCGGATCATCATCGACCCCGGCCACGACCTGAACAAGAACACCCACCACTCGCTCGAACTGACCCGCCGCCTCCCGGAGATCGCACAGCTCGGCTACCCGCTGCTCGTCGCCGTCTCGAACAAGGACTTCATCGGCGAGACCCTGGAGCGGGACCAGCACGACCGCGTCGAGGGCACCATCGCCACCCTCGTCGTCTCCATCCTGAGCGGCGCGCGCATCGTCCGGGTCCACGACGTCGCGGAGGCGAGGCAGGCGGTGAACATGGTCGAGAGCATCCTCGGCTGGCGCCCGCCCGCCTACGTCCGCCACAACGTCGTCTAGCCCTGGGCCCTGCGGTACCGCAGGTAGAGGTAGTTCTCGTCCGGGATCGCGTGGCACAGTTCCATGCGCTGCAGGTCGATGGCCGGGCCGTCGAGGACGCGCGCGGCGTCGCCGGCGGTGACGACCGGACTCAACGTCAGGCACAGCTCGTGCAGCCAACCCGCGGCGGCGATCTGGGCGAGCAGGACCGGCCCTCCCTCGCAGAGCTGGCGCTCGTACCCCTTGTCGGCCAACCGCCGCAACGCCATGCCCATGTCCGTGGAGTCGGTCCCGCACACCAGGACCTCGGCGTGCTTCTCGGCCTCGCGAAGCCGGTCGGCCGGGGCCGCCCCGCACGTGATGACGATCGGCGGCGCGGGCGCCTCCGCGAACAGCGGCCCGTCGAAGTCGAACCGCAGGCTCCGCGACACGATCGCCAGCTTCCGCGCCTCCTTCGGATACGCCCCGTACTCCCGGACGGTCGTGGCCCCCATGATCACGACGTCGGCCAGCGTCCTGAGCCGCTGCATGAGGGCCCAGTCCCCCGCGTACCCGAGTGCGCTGGTGCTCCCCTGGTACTGGATCCCCCCGTCGAGCGACGCGATCATGTTCGCCCGCAGCCACGGCGTCGTCTCCGGATAGGCGTACTGCTCCAGCATCGCGCTCACGTCCATCTGAGCACTGTAAAGGCTGCCGCCGTCCCGCCCCCGCCCCGGACCATGTGATCATCAAGGCCGTGCGCCCGGACGAGGAGGAGTGCCATGCCCCTGATCTCGATCATCACCGCCGTACGGAGGCCGATCCCCGGCTACCTGCGGCAGGCCGCCGCCGGCGTCGCGGCGCAACGCCTCCCCCCTGGCTGGGACCTCGAATGGCTCGTCCAGGAGGACGGGGACGCCCCGACCGCCCGCGACCTGTGCCCGGGCGCGCTCTACGAGGCGAACGGCGCCCAGCTCGGCACCGGTACGACGAGGAACTTCGCCCTGAGCCGGGCACGCGGCGAACTGGTCGCGGTGCTCGACTATGACGACGTCCTTCTCCCCGACGGCCTCGCGACGCTCATCCCCGCCTTCGAGGAGCATCCCGGCATCGGCTGGACGATCGGCCAGGCCGACGATCTGATCGACGGACGCCGCGTCCCCTACCCCCTGGCCTACCCCTGCGGCCTGGTGCCCGCCGGAACGATCGGCCGCCTGTACGAAGAGACGGGCCTCTGCCAGGCGGCCTGCGCCGGCCTGGTCGCCCCCGCCGACCTGATCCGCGCCTTCGGCGGCTGGGGCGCCCTCCCCCGCGCGCAGGACGTGGCCCTGTTCATCGCCCTCAGCGAAGTCTTCGACGGCTACCAGGAACCCTCGGTGACCTGGCTCTACCGAAAGCACCCCGACCAGAGCACCCACCCCACAAAGCCCGACACATGGGGCGAGCACCAGGACCGCTTCATCCGTCACCGCCTGAACGCCGTCCGCGCCGGAAAGCTGCTCCCGGAGACCGTCCCCTGACCCGATCCAAGGGTCGCCGTCTGCCGGGCCGGGTCCGGGGTGCTCGTCCCGCCGGAGGTCAGGACGAACCGGACGGGGCCCGGCTCAGATCCACGACGCAGAAGATGTTGCCGTCCGGGTCGGCGAGGACCACGAAGTCAGCGTCTGGGGGATACCGGTCCCAGTCGACTCTGGTGGCTCCCAACTCGACCAGACGCGCGACCTCGGCCTCCTGCTCGTCTGTGGTGTCCGTCAACAGGTCGAGGTGGATGCGCGGGTGCGCTTCGGCGGGCGAACTGCTGTGCATCAGAGCGAGCGCCCGGCCCGACCCATCCGCGTATTCCAGTGTCCGCCAACGTGGGCTCTCCCACTCGGACACGGGCACCAGGTCCAGCGCGGACGTCCAGAAGGCCACGGCCCGGGGAATGTCGTTCACGCCGATCACAGGAAAGCCGAGTCTGAGCATGACCCCGAGTCTAGGCAGCACCCAACCTGATCGGTCAGCAGTGAAGTCGGCCGGCCACAGCGCCCCCGCGACCTCTAAACGGGTGGCGCGCGCCCGCCTGTGCCAACTCGTCGGACGCGAAGCGTGAGGCGACGTAGCTGTACTTCACTGCCGTACGGACACCAAAAAGGCCGGTGTCTCTTCGGAGAACCGGCCTTTGACCTGGGTGGAGCTGAGGGGATTTGAACCCCTGACCCCCTCGATGCGAACGAGGTGCGCTACCGGACTGCGCCACAGCCCCGAGGACTCCGTAAGGTTAGCAAACATCGGGGACTGCTCGCGCACCGGTTATTCGCCGACGGCGCGGCGGTCGTCGGCGTACTGGTCGAAGACCTCGTCGGGGGTGACGAGCTCGATGACCTCGGCGGTCTCGGCGGCCTCGGCGGCCTCGGCGGCTCTGCGGGCCTGCAGGGCGCGGGCGCGGGCCGCGGCGCGGGCCTGGGCGGCGGCGCGGCGGCGGGCGGTGTCCATGCCCACGGCGACGCGCAGGAGCGCCAGGTGGCCGGCGAGCAGCAGGACCGGGGGCGCGACGATCCACCAGGGCGTGAGGCCGGAGGCGGAGATCGCCACAGAGGTGAGGAGCAGCGCGGCGAGGCCGCTGGTGCGGCGGCGGCGCCGGGCGATGACGGCGGCGCGGCCGCCCGGGCGGCGCGGCGCGGGGAGGCCCTCCTCGCGGAGGGTCTCCTCCTCGTGGAGCGTCTCCTGGTCGTCGGCGTCGTCCTCGGCGGCGGGCTCGTCCGGACGCTTGTGCAGGAGGCGGGAGATTCCCGTGGTCTCGGTGTCGCGGCGCAGCCACATGGGTACCAGGACGACGGCCCAGACGGCGACGATCGCGAGGTAAAGGACGGCGCTGCTCATCGGCCCCACCGTTCCAGGGCACGCTCGCGAGGCGGGCCGACTTTCGGCGCGCGAACGTGCAATGGGAGCAGGGTCACGCCCCGCACGGTACGAGGGGCTGTCAGAGGTTGACGAGCATAAGGGGCGGTGTGTCGCGAGATCGATCTCGCCGTTACTCTCCGTTTGCCGGGACTTCTCGATCGCAGGATTCTTACGGCGGGAAAGTCATGGGCCGCTCAGGAGCGCCGGGGAAATGCCTGTTTCCGGTCTGCCAGCCAGCGGGCGCGCAGGCCACCGGGCACGTCCTCGACGGTGAGGGCGTAGCAGATGTGGTCGCGCCAGGCGCCGTCGATGTGGAGATGGCGGCGGCGAATTCCCTCTTCGCGGAATCCGAGTTTTTCGACGACGCGGCGGCTCGCGGTGTTCTCCGGACGGATATTGGCTTCGAGCCGGTGCAGGCCGACGGTGAAGAAACAGTGGTCGACGGCGAGGGCGACGGCGGTGGGAATGACGCCGCGGCCGGCGACGCGCCGGTCGACCCAGTAGCCGATCTGCGCGGACCTCGCCGAACCCCAGACGATCGCGCCGATGGTGAGCTGCCCGGCGAAATCGTCCTCATGGGTGACGACCCAGGGAAGGGCGAGGCCGTGGCGGGCTTCGCGGCGCATGGTGTGGACCATGCTGATGTAGGGGCCGAGGCCGCTGCGGAACAACGGCGTCTCGGGATTGGTCGGCTCCCAGGGGCGGAGCCAGTCGGCGTTGCGGACCCGCAGCTCGCGCCAGACGGCGGCGTCGCGGTGCCGCAGCGGGCGCAGCCCTACAGGGCCCTCGGTCAGGGTGACCGGCCATCCCCGCAAACGTTCCACGGTTCCATGATTCCCTGGTCGGATGTCTGAACGCCATATTGTCCCCGAGAAATCGGGCACGCGGGACGTTCGGCCACCGTCGTCACACCCGTCGGCCCCGTTTCATGACCCAGTCGACGCGCAGGTCGTCGTCCAGGACGACCAGGTCGGCGTCCTTGCCGGGCTCCAGTGACCCGACGCGCGCGTCGATGCCGAGGGCGCGCGCCGGGGTGAGGGACGCGGCCTCGGCGGCGCGCTCGATCGGCTGGCCGGCGTCGGTGACGGCGCGGCGGAACGCGTCCGCCATGGTGATCGTGCTGCCCGCGATGGACGTCCCGCCCGCGAGGGTGGCGCGGCCGCCGCGGACCTCGACGTCCATCACGCCGAGACGGTAGTCGCCGTCGCCCATGCCGGCGGCGGCCATCGCGTCGGTGATGAGCGCGACGCGGGGCGTGGCGGCGAACACGAGGCGGGCCACGGCGGGCTCCACGTGGATGCCGTCATTGATCAGTTCCACGGTGACCCGGGGGTCGTTCAGAGCGGCGGCGACCGGCCCGCCCTCGCGGTGGTGCAGGGGGCGCATCGCGTTGAACAGGTGCGTCGCCACGCGCGCTCCCGCGTCGAACGCCGCCCGGGCCGCCTCGCCGGTGCCGTCGGTGTGGCCGACCGCCGCGATCACGCCCGCGTCCACCGCCTCCCGGACGAGGTCGAGGGCGCCCGGCAGCTCGGGCGCGAGAGTGATCATGCGGAGGTGCCCGCGGCCGAGGCGGACGAGGCGGCGGAACTCGGCGGGGTCCGGGTCGCGCAGGAGCGCCGGGTCGTGCGCGCCGCAGCGCGAGCGGGCCAGGTAGGGGCCCTCCAGGTGGACGCCCGCGATCACGCCGTCGGCGGCGAGTCCGGCCAGGCCCTCGACGGCGGCGGCCAGTTCGTCCGGGTCGCCGGTGACGAGGCTCGCGATCGTGGTGGTGGTGCCGTGGGCGAGGTGGAAGGAGGCGGCCCGCTGGGCCTCGTCCGGGTTCCCGAGCTGGTAGGAGGCTCCCGCGCCGCCGTGGACGTGCATGTCGACGAAGCCGGGCACCACGTGCCGGCCGGCGAGGTCGATCACTTCGCCGGGGGCGGGGCCGTCCGCGATCGTGCCGCCGGCGATGTGGAGGGCGCCGTCGCGGACACCGTCCGGAAGGACGATCCGCGCGTTGGTCAAGGAAACGGCGCCGTCGCCGACCGGCCTCGCCATGGAACCCCCCAATGCACGCATTTGATCGTTGTTGATTGTTCCACGGCCCATGCGCTCAGGTAAGACCAGGGGCGCGCAGGGCTAGAATCCGCGGGTGACCACCTTTCCGGACTCCCGTCCACCCGCGGGAAAGGCGACCGGCGTGACCCGGCACGAGCGCTGGAACGCGCTGCTCGAACTGCTCGCGGACGCCGGACGGCTGACCGTCGAGGAGGCGTCCGTGCGCATGGGGGTGTCGGCCGCGACGATCCGCCGCGACTTCGACCAGCTCGCGCAGCAGCAGATGCTGACCCGCACCCGCGGCGGCGCCGTCGCGGAGAGCGTCAGCTACGACCTGCCGCTGCGGTACAAGGCGGCGCGGCACGCGTCGGAGAAGCAGCGGATCGCGGCGGCGACCGCGGAGCTGGCCGAGCCCGGGTCGATCATCGGGCTGAACGGCGGCACGACGACCTCGGAGGTCGCCCGGGTGCTCGCCACCCGCGCCGACCTGCACGCCGAGGGGCCCACCCCGGCGATCACGATCGTGACGAACGCGCTGAACATCGGCAACGAGCTGGCCGTCCGCCCGCATGTGAAGATCGTCCTGACGGGCGGGGTGCCGCGGCCGCAGTCCTACGAGCTGACCGGGCCGCTCGCCACCGGCATCTTCGACCACGTGACGCTGGACGTGGCGGTCATCGGGGTGAACGGCGTGACCGCGAGGCACGGCGCGACCTGCCACAACGAGGGCGAGGCCGTGGTGAACCGGCTGATGGCCGAGCGCGCCGACCGGGTGGTCGTGGTCGCGGACGGTTCCAAGATCGGCCACCGCGCGTTCGCCCGCATCTGCGGCACCGACGAGATCGACGTCCTGGTGACGGACGCGGCGGCGCCCGAGTCCGAACTCGCCGCGTTCACCGACGCCGGCGTCCACGTCATCCAGGCCTAGCTCCCGACGGCGCGTGGCGGGGGCGGAGGCGGGCTAGCCCTGCGGGCGGGGGTGGTCGCCGCCGTTGATCTGGTCCACCGCGTGGGGCAGGACGCGGGCCAGGACGGTCATGCCGTCGCGGACGCCGCCGGTCGAGCCGGGCAGGTTGACGATGAGGGTGCGGCCCGCGACGCCGGCGAGGCCACGCGAAAGGATCGCGGCGGGGACCTTCTCGCGTCCCTCCAGCCGGATGGCCTCGGCGATCCCCGGGACCTCCCATTCGATGACCGGCCGGGTCATCTCGGGGGTCTGGTCGGTGGGGGTGAGGCCGGTCCCGCCGGAGGTGACGACGACGTCGTACCCGGCGGCGACCGCGTCGCGCAGGACGCCGGTGACGGGTTCGCCGTCCGGGACGACGACGGGGCCGTCCACCTGGCAGCCGAGGTCCTCCAGCATCTCGACCAGCACCGGGCCGGACCTGTCCTCGTAGAGGCCCGCCGCGGCGCGGTTGGAGACGGTGACCGCCATCGCCCGGATCACCGGCGCCACACCCCGGTCTTGCCGCCGGTCTTCTCCTCGACCCGGACCTCGGTGATCACGGCGGCGGGGTCGACGGCCTTCACCATGTCGACCAGCGCGAGCGCGGCGACGGTGACGGAGGTGAGCGCCTCCATCTCCACGCCGGTGCGGTCGGCGGTGCGGGTGACGGCCGTGATCGCGACGCCGTCGTCGTCGACGGCGAGGTCGACGGTGACGCCGTGCAGCGCGATCGGGTGGCACAGCGGGACGAGGTCGGGCACGCGCTTGGCCCCCATGATCCCGGCGATCCGGGCGACGGACAGGGCGTCGCCCTTGGGGATGTCGCCGGCGCGCAGGAGGGCGACGCATTCGGGCGACAGGCGGACGAACCCCGTGGCCGTGGCCGTCCGGGACGAGACGTCCTTCGACGACACGTCGACCATGCGGGCCGATCCCTGGTCGTCCAGATGGGTGAACTCGGACCCCATGGCGCTCATGACGGCAACCTCATGACCTCGACGTGCGAACCGGCCGGCATGGCTTCGACGTCCTCCGGAATCTCGATGAGCGCGTTCGCGGACGACAGGGACCCGAGCTGGTGTGAGCCCTGCACGCCCGCCGCTGTGACGGTGTAGAAGCCCCGAGTGAACGAGAGTCTGCCTCGCAGGAAGTGGCGCAGCCCCGCGGGGGACTTGATGTCCTCGGCGACGACGGCGCTCACTGTGGGAAGCGGTTCTGGGGGCAGCCCTTGCATGACGCGTAGGGCGGGACGGACGAACACCTGGAACGACACGTACGCGCTCACGGGGTTGCCAGGAAGCGTGAAGACCGGAGTGCCTTCCAGGAGGCCGAACCCCTGCGGCTTGCCCGGACGCATCCGCACCTTGTGGAAGTTCACAGTTCCGGTACCGGCGAGGACTTCCTTGACGACGTCCCTGGTGCCCATGGAGACGCCCCCGGTGGTGACGATGGCGTCGGCCCGGACGAGCTGGTCGTGAAGCATCTCCAGGACCTTGGCGGGCTCGTCCTGCACAGTGGCCTGCCGGTAGCCCGTTCCGCCCGCCTCGACCACGGCGGCGGTGAGCATGAAGCTGTTGGACTCCCAGATCTGGCCGGGCGCCAGCGGGCTGCCCGGCTCGCGCAGTTCGTCGCCCGTGGAGACGACCACGATGCGGGGCCTCGGCCGGACGGTCACCCGGGACCGCCCGACCGCCGCGAGCATGCCGATCTGCGGGGCGGCGAGCCGGGTGCCGGCCTCGGCGACGACCTGCCCGGCGAGGACGTCCTCCCCCGCCCGGCGGATGTAGTTGCCCGGCGGCGCGGCGCGCGAGATCCGGACGGTGGCGTTGCCGCCGTCCGTCCACTCGACGGGGATGACGGCGTCGGCGCCGGCCGGCAGCGGGGCGCCCGTCATGATCCGTGCGGTCAGCCCGGGCCGGATCGCCGACAGGCCGGAGTCGCCCGCGACGATGTCGCCGACGACGGGCAGCGCGACGGGGCTCGCCTCGGTGGCCGCCGCGATGTCGGCCGCGACCACGGCGTAGCCGTCCATCGCGGAGTTGTCGAACGGCGGCAGCGGCACCGGCGCGGCGACGGCCTCGGCGAGCACCGTGCCCTGCGCCTCCAGCAGTGCCAGGTCAAGCGGCGGCAGCGGCGCCACGCTGCCGAGGATCTCCGTCAGATGCTCGTCGACCGTTCTCATAGCCACGGCCCCAGTCTGACGCCTCGTCACGAATCCGAGGTGTCGCCCACGCCGTCCTGCGTCCGGACGAATTCCCGCAGCCACGGCAGGAACTCCGGCGCCAGATCCGGACGGTCCGCCGCGAACTGGACGACCGTCCGGAGGTACTCCAGCTTGTTGCCGGTGTCGTAGCGGCGGCCGCGGAACTTGACGCCGTAGACGCCGCCGCCCTGGTCGGCGGGCATGTCGGCGAGGGTGCGCAGCGCGTCGGTCAGCTGGATCTCGCCGCCGCGGCCGGGCGGGGTCTTCTCCAGGACGTCGAACACCGCGGGGTCGCAGACGTAGCGGCCGATGATGATCCAGTTGCTGGGGGCCTCCTCGGCGGCGGGCTTCTCCACGAGGTCGGAGATGCGGACGACGTCGTCCTCGTCCGTCGCCTCGATGGCCGCGCACCCGTACGCCGACACCTGGTCGGGCTCGACCTCCATCAGCGCGATGACGCTGCCGCCGTACTGGCCGCGCACCTCGATCATCCGCTGCAGCAGCTTGTCGCGGGCGTCGATCATGTCGTCGCCGAGCAGCACCGCGAACGGCTCGCGGCCGACGTGCTGGCGGGCGCAGTGCACCGCGTGCCCGAGGCCGCGCGGCTCGCCCTGCCGGACGTAGTGCATGATCGCCAGGTCGCTGGACTCGTGCACGGCCTCCAGGCGCTCGTCGTCGCCCTTGGCGCGCAGCGCCTCCTCCAGCTCGTAGGCTCGGTCGAAGTGGTCCTCGATGGACCGTTTGCTGCGCCCGGTGATCATGAGGACGTCGGACAGCCCGGCGTCGACCGCCTCCTCGACGACATACTGGATCGCCGGTTTGTCGACGATGGGCAGCATTTCCTTGGGAGTCGCCTTGGTCGCGGGCAAGAATCGGGTACCGAGGCCGGCCGCCGGGACGACCGCTTTGAGCACTGGTGCAATGTCGGCCATATACACGACCCTAGCCATCCGCGAGGACCACAGCGTGCACCCCACCGCCACGAAGACCGGCCTCCGGGCCGAACTGCTCGCACGACGTGCGGCGATGCCGCCCGAGACGCGCTCCGGCGCGGCGCGCCCGATCCGGGACGCGCTGCTGTCGGTCCCGGAGGTGGAGATGGCCGGGACGATCGCGGCCTACGTCTCCATAGGCGACGAGCCGGACACGCGGAGCCTGCTGTTCGCGCTGTGGAAGCGCGGGACGTACGTGCTCGTCCCCCGGCTGCTCCCGGACGGCGACCTCGACTGGGCGTCCTACGAGGGGCCCGACTCGCTCGTCCCGGGGGCCCGCGGGTGCCTGGAGTCGTCCGAGCCGCCGCGCGGCCCCGGCGCCGTGGCCAGCGCGGACGTCGTGCTGGTGCCCGCGGTGGCGGTCGACCGGTCGGGCGTGCGCCTCGGCCGCGGCGGCGGCTCCTACGACCGGGCGCTCGCGCGCGTGGGCCCGGCGATCCTCACCGCCGCGCTGCTGTACGACGGCGAGCTGGTGGAAAGCGTGCCCGCCGAGCCGCACGACCAGCGCGTCCGGGCCGTGGTGACCCCGGCGCGGGGGCTGGTCCGCCTGGGCTGACCTGCTCGGCGGCGGCGCCCTGCTCGTAGAGTGAGAGGGCCGAGATCGCGGACGGGGGACGCGGTCGGGCACGGCCTGACGGGAGGTAAGAGATGACGGCGCCGTGGCGGATCCTTTCCCTGCCCCCGATCGCGGACGAGATCGTCCGAGGGTTGTTCGCGCCGCTGGGAGACGCCGCCGAGGTGACGTTCCCGCAGGCCAGAGACCGGGCGGGCCTGCTCGCCGCGCTCGCCGGCGCCGACGTGGTGATCGGCGACTTCACCGGCCGGCTGGCGCTGGACGCCGAGGCCGCGGCGGCGGCGCCGCGGGTGTCGTTCGTGCAGATGCCCGCGGTCGGGACCGACAGCATCGACGTCGCGGCGTGGGCGGCCGCGGGCGTGCCGGTGGCGAACGCGGCGGGCTTCAACGCGCGCGGGGTCGCCGAGTGGGCGGTCGGCGCGGCGTTCGCGCTGTGCCGCAACCTCGCGCGGGGCGACCGGGCCGTCCGCGCGGGCGGATGGCCGCAGATGGAGATGGCGGCGCTCGGCCCGCGCGAGATCCACACGCAGCGGGTCGGCATCGTCGGGTTCGGCGCGATCGGCGCCGAGGCCGCGCGGCTGTTCGCGGCCCTGGGTTGCACGGTGTCGTACTGGACGAGGCGGCGGCGCCCCCAGGCCGCGGCGACGTACCGGGAGCTGGACGAGCTCATGGCGATGTCCGACATCCTCGTCATCGCCCTGCCGCTGACCGAGGAGACCAGGGGGCTGATCGGCCCGGAGCGTCTCGCCTTGCTCCCGGACAAGGCGCTGCTGGTGAACGTGGCGCGCGGGGGCATCGCGCCGGACGACGCCGTCCTCGCCGCGCTGGATTCGGGACGTCTGGCCGGGGCGGCCCTGGACGTGTTCGAGCAGGAGCCGCTTCCGCAGGGGCATCCGCTGCGTTCCCGTGAGGACGTCCTGCTCTCGCCGCACGCGGCGGGGGCGTCCGTCCAGTCGCAGCTGAACCTGCTGGGGATGGTGCGCGACAACGTCACTGCGGCCGTTCAGGGACGAGACGTACTGAACGTGGTGAACGGGATCAAACCACAGGTCAACCGGCGATAGCGGCCACGCCGGACACGCCATCCCTCAATCGTAAATATGCGATTCGTCCGCGAATCTGTAGGATTCCTAAACGATCAACTTTGACGACCCCGAAGGGTGGGATGTGCACCTCGACATCTGGCTACTCCTCGGGGCCACGCTCGTACTCAGCGCCATCATCGCGGTCCGGCTGTCGCACCAGGCGGGCCTTCCCACGCTGCTGGCGTACATGGGCCTCGGCCTTCTCATCGGCGAGTCCGGCCCCCTCCACATCCGGTTCGACAACGCGGAACTGGCCGAGACGCTCGGCCTCGCCGCCCTCGTGCTCATCCTCGCCGAGGGCGGAATCACCACCAGCTGGCGGCGCGTGCGGCCCTCGGTGCCGGCCGCGCTCAGCGTCTCCACCCTCGGCACCCTGATCAGCATCGTCGTCGTCGCGCTCGCCGCCATGTGGCTCGTCGGCCTGGAGTGGCGCCCGGCGTTCCTGCTGGCCGCCGTGCTCGCCCCCACCGACGCGGCCGCGGTGTTCTCGGTGCTGCGGCGGCTGCCCCTGCCGTCCCGGCTGACCGGCCTGCTGGAGGCCGAGTCCGGCTTCAACGACGCCCCGGTCGTGATCATCGTGGTCACGCTGAGCGCCCACACCGCCGTCCCCAACATGGCCGAACTGCTCGGCGTCATGGTCTACGAGCTGGTCGCGGGCGGCATCGTCGGCGTCGCCATCGGCTGGCTGGGCGCCCAGGCGCTGCGCCGCGTCGCGCTGCCCGCGTCCGGCCTCTACCCCATCGCCGTGCTGTCGCTTTCCATCGGCTCCTACGGGGCCGCCTCACTGATGCACGCCAGCGGGTTCCTCGCCGTCTACGTCAGCGCCCTCGTCCTCGGGAACGCGCGGCTGCCGCACCGGCCCGCCACGCGGGGCTTCGCCGAGGGCGTCGGCTGGCTCGCCCAGATCGGGCTGTTCGTGATGCTCGGCCTGCTGGCCGATCCCGGCGACCTCCCCGGCCAGATCCTGCCGGCGCTCGTCATCGGCTTCGTCCTGCTGCTGGTGGCCCGTCCCCTGTCGGTCGTGCTCTCCACGATCGGGTTCCGGCTGTCGTGGGGCGAGAAGGTGTTCGCGTCCTGGGCGGGACTGCGGGGCGCCGTCCCGATCGTCCTGGCCACCATCCCGATGGTCGCGGAGGTGGAGCACGCCGACCGGCTCTTCGCGATCGTGTTCAACATCGTCGTCCTGTTCACCCTGCTCCAGGGGCCGACGCTGCCGCTGGCCTCGCGGCTGTGCCGCCTCAGGAGCGACGAGCAGACCCGCGAGCTGGACGTCGAGGCCGCGCCCCTGGAGGAACTGCACGCCGACCTGCTGGAGGTGCGGATCCCCGGCGACTCGCTGATGAGCGGCGTGGAGATCTTCGAGCTGCGGCTGCCGCCCGGCGCGTCCATCACCCTCGTCGTGCGGGACGGCGCGAGCTTCGTGCCCGAGCCCACCACGCCCCTCCAGGCGGGCGACACCCTGCTGGTCGTGACCACCGCCGAGGTGCGCGAGGCCACCGAGCGCAGGCTCCGCGCGGTCAGCCGCAAGGGCAGGCTGGCGGGCTGGTTCGGCGAGAAGGGCCAGTGACCTGGGGCCCCGCGGCGGCGGGGCTCCACGGCGCTCCCTTGGCGCGCGACGCGCCGCCGGGGAACATCCCGGGGGCGAATCCTGTTCCACGCATGGGTACCATTAGCAGTCGTCTAGAGTGAGTGCCAGTCCGGCCAGCGCCGGTCTGAGTCAGCGAGGAGGAACCGTGCCGACGTATCAGTACGTTTGCACCGAGTGCGGCGAGCCTCTAGAGGTCGTGCAGAAGTTCAGCGACGACGCGCTGACCGAGTGCCCGGCGTGCACCGGCAGGCTCCGCAAGGTCTTCTCCGCCGCGGGGATCATCTTCAAGGGCTCGGGCTTCTACCGCACCGACAGCCGCGGCTCCGGCAAGTCGCCCTCCACCGCGGGGGCCTCGTCGAACGGCTCGTCCGGCGGGTCGTCCAACGGCTCCTCCGGCGACTCGGGCGGCTCCTCGGGCGACTCCGCCAAGACGAGCTCGTCCACGTCGTCCTCCGACTCGTCGTCGTCCTCGTCGACCGGCAAGTCGTCGTCCGAAAAGGTCGCCTGACCTCCTAAGCATCTCCGCTCGCACCGGGGGATCCGGCCGGATCCCCCGGTCTTCGCCGTGTCCGGAAGCCGCCGCCTACACCTTCAGAGGTAGGCGGCGGTTTTCCTTTGCGCCGGGCGACGTACCTCAAGTCGGTACTGACGCCGGAGGCGCATCCCCCCGCCCTTCGCGACCATGGAGAAGACAGGGAGCACCCCCGCGACCCCGCGATTCCGGCCCTGCGAGGCCTCCCCGTCGCACGGTTTGACTTAGCTCTATTTTAGAGAGACTCTTGGGTCGAGAGGCTAGCGGTTCCGCGACGCCTCCGATTTTCGAGTTATTACTTGACTTCTCTCGCTCAACGAGAGACTCTTGCCGCTAACGCGACATATCTTGATTCGCCCGGTGCACACAGGAGAGGAACCATGAGCGCACCTAGCCCGGCACCCCCGAGGCCGCGGACCCACCGCCTGGCCGGACTGATCGCCGGAAGGCGCACCAAATGGGCCGTCCTGGCCCTGTGGGTCGTCCTGCTGGCCGCTCTCGGCCCCCTCGCCGGCAAGCTCGGCGACGTCGAGAAGAACGACGCCGCGTCCTGGCTGCCCGCCGGGGCCGAGTCCACCCGGGTCGTGGAGCTGGAGGACCGGTTCCGCAAGGACGAGACGATGCTCGCCGTCATCGTCTACGAGCGGTCCGGCGGGATCACCGCGGCCGACAAGGCCAAGGCCGAGTCCGACGTCGCCGCGTTCCAGAAGCTGCCCGGAGCGCAGAAGGCGCAGGGGCCGTTCCCGTCCAAGGACGGCAAGGCCCTCCAGACCCTCGTGCCCCTCACGGACGAGGACCTCACCGCCGCCGTCGACCAGGCGCGCGAACTCGCCGAGCGCGGGCCCCCCGGACTGGCCTCGCACGTCACCGGCCCCGCCGGCGGCGGCGCCGACCAGTTCGAGGTCTTCCAGAGCCTGGACGGCTTCCTGCTCATGGCCGCCGGTCTCGTCGTCATCGTCCTGCTGCTGTTCATCTACCGCAGCCCCGTCCTGTGGTTCGTCCCCGTGCTGAGCGCCGTCTTCGCCCTGGGGCTCGCCCAGTCGACCGTCTACCTGCTCGCCAAGTACGCGGACCTCACCGTCAACGGCCAGAGCGCCGGCATCCTCACCGTCCTCGTCTTCGGCGTCGCCACCGACTACGCCTTGCTGCTCGTCGCCCGCTACAGGGAGGAACTGCACCGGCACGAGGACCGGCACGAGGCCATGGCGTACGCCCTGCACCGCGCCGCGCCCGCCGTCATCGCCTCCGCCGCCACCGTGGCCGTCGGCCTGCTGTGCCTGCTGCTCGCCGACATGAACTCCACCGCCGGCATGGGCCCCGTGGCCGCCGCGGGCGTCCTCACCGCGCTCGCCGCCATGACGACCCTCCTGCCCGCCCTCCTGGTGATCTGCGGCCGCTGGCTGTTCTGGCCGCTGATCCCCCGCTACGACGCCAAGTACCTCAAGCCCGAGGCGTACGAGGCCGAGCACGGCGTCTGGAGCCGCGTCGCGGGGATCGTGGGCAAGCGCCCGCGCGCGCTCTGGGCCGTGACCATGCTCGGCCTCATCGTCCTCACGCTCGGGCTGGGCTCGCTCAAGGCGGACGGCCTGTCGGACGCCGGCCAGTTCACCGGCAAGCCCGACTCGGTGAAGGGCTCGGAGGCCGTCGCGCGGCACTACGCCGCCGGGTCGGGCTCCCCCGCCCTCGTGATCGGCAAGGCCCCGGCCTCCGACCGGATCGCCGAGGCCGTGCGCGGGACGCCGGGCGTCGCCGAAGTCGGCGCCCCCGTCACCACGGGCGGCCTGGTCAGGTACGAGGCGACGCTGAAGGACGCCGCCGACAGCCCGGCCGCCCGCGCGACCATCGACCGGCTGCGGACCGCGGTGCACGCCGTCCCGTCCGCGGACGCCAAGGTCGGCGGGACGACCGCGACGTACCTGGACATCAAGCGCGCCTCCACCCGCGACAACAAGGTCATCATCCCGATCGTGCTGGCCGTGGTGCTGCTCATCCTCATCGCATTGCTGCGCGCCGTCGTCGCGCCGCTGCTGATGATGGGCACCGTGGTGCTGTCGTTCCTCGCCTCGCTCGGCGCCTGCGCGGTCGTCTTCGAGCACGTCTTCGGGTTCGAGGGGACCGACTCCGGCTTCCCGCTGCTGGCCTTCATCTTCCTGGTCGCGCTGGGGGTCGACTACAACATCTTCCTGATGCACCGCGTCCGGGAGGAGTCGCAGGCCCTCGGCACGCGGCGCGGCATCCAGCGGGGCCTCACCGTCACCGGCGGTGTGATCACCTCGGCCGGGCTCGTCCTCGCGGCCACGTTCGCGTCCATGGTCACGCTGCCGCTGGTGTTCATGGTCGAGATGGGCTTCGCGGTGGCGTTCGGCGTCCTGCTCGACACCCTCGTCGTCCGGTCGCTGCTGCTGCCCGCCCTGTCCTACGACATCGGGCGCCGGATCTGGACGCCGGGACGGCTCGCCAAGGAGGCGCCCGCCCCCGAGAGCAAGGTCCTGGACCCGGTCGGCTGACGTCCCGGGGAACGCGCAAGGGCCCGGCTTCGGCCGGGCCCTTCGTCGCGCGGCGGCTGAGTTATCCACAATCGGCGGACGGCCTGCCGGGGACGGCGGCCGGGTGGCTAGGGTCGGCGGCATGTCCACTCAGGCTTCCGCGTCCCAGCCCGTCGCCGAGATCGGGGTCATCGGCGGCTCCGGCTTCTACTCGTTCCTCGACGACATCGAGGAGGTGCGGGTCGACACCCCCTACGGCCCGCCCAGCGACCCCATCGCGATCGGCGAGCTGGCGGGCCGCCGCGTCGCCTTCGTCCCCCGGCACGGCCGCGACCACCGCTTCCCCCCGCACAAGATCCCCTACCGGGCCAACCTGTGGGCGCTGCGGTCCCTCGGCGTCCGCCAGGTGCTGGCGCCGTGCGCGGTCGGCTCCCTCACCCCCGACCTCGGGCCCGGCACCCTGGCCGTCCCCGACCAGCTCGCCGACCGGACGTCGGGGCGCGACCAGACCTACTACGAGCACGGCGCCGCCGTCCACGTCTCGTTCTCCGACCCGTACTGCCCGACCGGCCGCCGCGCCGCCGTCGAGTCCGCGCGGGCCTCGGGATGGCCCCCGGTCGACCGCGGCACGCTCGTCGTCATCGAGGGCCCCCGCTTCTCGACCCGGGCCGAGTCCCGGTGGTTCGCCTCGCAGGGGTGGACGCTGATCGGGATGACCGGCCACCCGGAGGCCGTCCTCGCCCGCGAGCTGGCGCTCTGCTACACCTCGCTCTGCCTGGTGACCGACCTCGACGCGGGCATCGAGGAGGGCGAGGGCGTCACGATGGACGAGGTCCTGCGTGTCTTCGGCGAGAACATCGACCGGCTCCGCGGCGTCGTCGCCGACGTCGTCAAGGCGCTGCCCGCCGAGCGCACCTGCGCCTGCGCCACCGCCCTCGACGGCATCAAGCTCCCCCTGGAACTGCCGTGAGCCCCCGCTTATCCCGCCTGCGGCGGCCGCTGGCGGCGCTGTTCGCCGCGGCCGCCGC
>NZ_JBEUPA010000079.1:0-36670 GCF_040492065.1 Actinomadura sp. NPDC000929
CCCGGACAGGACGGCCAGGCACGCGATGACCGTTCCGGTGCGGCCGACGCCGCCTCCGCAGGCGCTCCCGGCGGACCGGGGGGCCCGGGCGGCCCCGGCGGACCGGGTGGTCCCGGCGGTCCCGGCGGCCCTGGCGGGCGCGGCGGCTCCGGAGGCGGCGGCGACGACTTCTGGGGTGACGAGGGACGCGGCGGCGGACGCGGTGGGCGCGGTGGGCGCGGCGGCGGCCGCCGCGAGCGCAAGCGCACCGACGAGGCGGGCCAGAAGAAGACGGGCTGGAAGCGCTACGTCCCGAACTGGAAGATCGTCGTCGCCGCGGTCAGCGTGATCATCCTCGGCCTGGCGACGCTCGTCATCGTCGCCTACGCCAACACTCCGATCCCGAACGAGAAGCAGGCGGCCGCGGCCGCCCAGGAGTCGGTGATCACCTACTCGGACGGGTCGCCGCTGGCGCGCATCGGCACCCACCGCGAGGACATCTCGCTGGACAAGGTGCCCAAGCACGTCCAGAACGCCGTCCTCGCGGCGGAGGACCGCAACTTCTGGCACGAGCCGGGCATCTCCCCGATGGGCATCCTGGGCGCGATGTACCGGGCGGGGACCGGCGGCGACGTCGCCGGCGCCTCGACGATCACGCAGCAGCTCGCCCGCAACTACTGGGCGAACCTCAGCCAGGACCGCACGGTCAGCCGCAAGTTCAAGGAAATCCTCATCTCCATCCGGATGGGGAAGGAGATGGACAAGGCCCGCGTGCTGGAGCTGTACCTGAACACGGTCCCGTTCGGGCGGCACGCCTACGGCATCCAGGCCGCGTCCCGCGCCTACTTCCACAAGCCCGTCACCGAGATCAACGAGTCGCAGGCGGCGATGCTCGCGGCCATGATCCAGCGGCCGGGCTACTTCGCCACCTACGGGCCCGACTCCAACCCCGCCAAGAAGGCGCTGATCAGCCGCTGGAACTACGTCCTCGACGGCATGGTCGAGAAGAACTGGCTCGACTCCGGCAAGCGCGCCCAGGCGAAGTTCCCCCAGACGCAGAAGAACTGGAGCGACGTCCCGGACGACCCGAACACCGGCTACCTCCAGGACCGCGTCATCAACGAGCTGAAGTCGCTCGGCATCGACGAGCAGATGCTGGAGACCGGCGGCCTGAAGATCACCACCACGTTCCGCAAGGACCTGCAGGACTACACCAACAAGGCCGTCTCGCAGATCCGCAAGCAGAACGGGCTGAAGAACGACATCCAGTTCGGCCTCGCGGCGATCGACCCGAAGACGGGCGGCGTGGTGGCCGCCTACGGCGGACCCGACTACCGCAAGCAGCAGTTCGACAACTCCTTCCAGGGCAAGGTGCAGCCCGGTTCGTCGTTCAAGCCGATCGTGCTCGCCACGGCGCTCGACCAGGGCATCAGCCTGCGGACGACGATGGACGGCAGCTACAAGCGCACGATCAACGGCGCGTCCTTCACCAACGACAGCCGCTCGGAGAACGGGGTCTACAACCTCAAGCAGATGACGGCGATGTCGATCAACACGGCGTACGTCGACCTGGGGCAGAAGGTCCAGCTGGCCAACGTCGTGGACATGGCCAAGAAGATGGGCATCCCGGACGACACCCCGAACCTCTCGAACACCATCACGTCGCTGCCGCTGGGCGTCATCGACGCGAGCCCGGTCACGATGGCGTCGGTCTACTCGACGTTCGCGGCGGGGGGCAAGCACCGGGAGGCCCACGTGATCGCCAAGATCACCGACAACCGGGGCCGCTCCATCGTGAACAACAAGCAGAAGCCGCTGGAGAAGCTGCCCTGGCAGAAGCCCACGACGGCCTTCGACGAGGGTGTCGCGGCCGACGCCACGAACGCGATGCAGGCGGTCGTCACCAGCGGTACCGGTAAGCGCGCGAGCCTCGGCGCCCGCCCGGTCGCCGGCAAGACCGGTACCACCGACGAGAACAAGTCGGCCTGGTTCGTCGGCTACACGCCGGAACTCGTGACGTCGGCGGCGATGTGGCGGCAGGACAAGAACGGCAACCGCAAGTCGCTGATCGGCGTGGGAAGTTACAGCCAGGTCTACGGTGGTACGGTCCCGGCCGACCTCTTCAAGACCTTCATGCTGAAGGCCCTGGAGGGCAGGGACATCACGCCGTTCCCGCCGCCGGTCAACGGCGGCGAGGTCGCCCCGTGGGCGAAGGCGAAGCCGACTCCGACGGTGTCCTCGACCCCGACGCCGACCAACACCCCGACCTGCCAGCCGGGGCAGGGGCAGGGCCAGGGGCGCGGGCAGCGGCCGCCGGCCGGCTGCCAGTCGGAGACGCCCAAGCCGACGGAGACGCCGACCATCACCCCGCCGACGTCGGGCGACGTGCCGTGCAACCAGTACAACATGCCGCTCGGCTGCAACCCCGACCTGCCTCCGACCGGCGACAAGACCTGGTGGTGCGCGAAACCCGAGCACAAGAACGACCCGGCCTGCCGGAAGCAGGACCCCGCCACCAACAACTAGCGGCGCGTCCGCGACGCGACGGCCCGGAGCCCCACGGCTCCGGGCCGTTCCCGTTCTTGATCGCCCGCGCCTCCGGGCGAATAGGCTGCTGTCCATGTCGTCGTCCACGGAGAGGCTCACGATGTCCGCCGACAGCGACCGGGCGGACGCTCCCGGACGGCTGAAGCGGCTCGCGCCGGTGCTGACTGGGCTCACCGCCCTGACGTGCCTTCTCGGCTGGCTGCAGAAGCAGCCCTGCGCGTCGGCGCGGTTCGACTTCCTCAAGACGACGGCGAACGCCTGCTACACCGACGTCTATCCGCTCTACTACGTGCGCGGGCTCAGCGACGGGAAGCTCCCGTACTTCGACACGTTCACCGGTTCCGACATCCGGTACGTGGAGTACCCGGTGCTGAGCGGCGGCTTCATGCAGCTGGTCGCGTGGCTGGTCAAGCCGTTCGGGGTGGACGGGCGCGGCCTCGCGTTCTACAACGTCACCGTCCTGCTCCTCGCCGTCCTCGCGGTCGTCGCGGTCCTCGCCACCGCGTACGCGGCCGGGCGCCGGTCCCTGCGCGCCGGACTGATGATCGCGCTGTCCCCCGCGCTCCTCCTCACCGCCTACATCAACTGGGACCTGCTGGCGGTCGCGCTGTCGGCGCTGGCACTGGCCGCCTGGTCGGCGCGCCGCCCGGCCCTGGCGGGCGTCCTCCTCGGCCTGGCGATCGCGGCGAAGTTCTACCCGCTGCTGTTCCTCGGGCCGCTCGTCCTGCTGTGCGTCCGGGCCGGGCAGTGGCGCCCCATGGGCCGCGCGCTCGCCGGAACCGCCGCCGGATGGCTGGCCGTGAACGTGCCGGTGATGCTCTTCGCGTGGGACGGGTGGAAGGAGTTCTACACCTTCAGCCAGAAGCGCGGCATCGACTGGGGCTCGATCTTCTTCGTCCTGCAGGACCACGGGCTGGACAAGCCCGCCTCCGACACCGGCCTCCTCAACCTGTACGGCACGGGGACGTTCCTCGTCCTCGCGGCCGGGATCGCCGTCCTCGCCCTGGCCGCCCCGCGCCGCCCGCGCCTGCCGCAGCTGATGTTCCTCGTGCTGGTCGCGTTCATGCTGCCGAACAAGGTCTGGTCGCCGCAGTACGTCCTGTGGCTGCTGCCGCTGGCGGTGCTCGCCCGGCCGAAGCTGCCGGCGTTCGTCGCCTGGCAGCTCGGCGAGATCGCCTACTTCTTCGGCATCTGGTGGTTCCTGCTGTCGGTGTCCGCCCAGACGCAGGGCGCCGACCTGGCCGGAACGCTGTCGGCGGTGCTGAGCCTGGACGCTCCGGACGGCGGGATCAGCAAGGACGTCTACACGCTGGCGCTGCTCGCCCGGTTCGTGACCGTCCTCCTCCTGGCGGTGCTGGTGGTGCGCGACGTCCTGGTCCCGTCCGCCGACATCGTCCGGTCGGACGGGGACGACGACCCGGCGGGCGGCGTCCTCGACGGCGCACCCGACGTGGTGGCGCTGGCACGCCGGCGCGGCGACCACCACGCCGGCGTGTCCCTGCCCACCTGAGTCAGCCGCGGGAGCGCAGCGCGTCGATGAACCACTGGTAGAGCGGCGTCAGCGTCGGCGGGACGGGCCAGCCGTTGATGAGGGCGAGCAACTGCCAGTACCGCTCGGTGCGCGGGTCGGTGCCGATCTCCAGCCGCCGCAGCAGATCGCGCCTGAAGGCGGCGTCGTCGGCGGCGTCCCAAGCGTCGGCGTAGGCGCGGACCAGTTCGTCGACGACGGGACGGGCCGCCTCCGAGCCGGGCTCGATCCCGTCCGCGATGGCCTGCTCCGCCTTCTCCCGGGTCAGGTCGGCGAGGGCGGCGAACTGGTCCGGGACGGCTCCCTTCGCGACCTCGGCCGCCTGGAACTCGGCCATCCGGCGCACCGAGGCCCGGAATCCGGGGTCGCCGACCAGTTCGGCCAGCTCGACCCAGGCGTCGACCTGCTCGGGTTCGGGCTCGTCGGGCAGCTCCGGCAGCGCGGCGCGCATCTTCTCCGCGAAGCCGGGGTGCAGGTCGAGCCCGGCGAAGGACTCGTCGATGAAGTCGGTGATGATCCGGCGCCGCTCCTCGTCGGACAGCCGGGCGAGCTTGTGCATGAGTTCGATCTCCTCGGGGGTCGATCCGCGTCTGGCCACCGCCCGCAGCACGGCCCTGCGCAGCCTGAGCGTGCGTATCTGCACGTCCAGCGCGTCCGCGTGCGCCGCCGCGACCTGCCCGACGTCGACCTCCCGGTCCAGCAGGCGCCGGACGGTGGCGAGGTCGACGCCGAGGTCCCGCAGCGTCCGCACGAGGTCGAGGCGCGAGGCGGCGTCCGCGTCGTACAGCCGGTAACCGGCCTCGGTGCGGCGGGTGGGCGGGACGACACCGGCGTCGGAGTAGAACCGGATCGTCCGCACCGGCAGCCCGGTGCGGCGCGCCAGCTCGCCGATCGTGTACGTGGTGTCGCCGTCCATGCCCCTCACCCTGCGGCCTCCACCCGCTGGAGACTCAACCCGGAATCGCACGCTCTCACATCGGGCGGGGAAAGGGCCCGTCCGGGGATCGCCGGACGGGCCCGTGACGCTGCTGGGACCGGCTAGTCCTCGTGGGCCGGATCGGCGACGGTGGGGGTGGTGCCCTCGCGGCGGGCGCGGCGGACGTCCTGGACGAACTCGCGGGAGAACATCGCCGACAGGGTGGCGACGCCGCCGCGGTGGACGCGGATCTCCCCGTGCCGGACCTCGCCGGTGACGCGGATCGCGCGGCCGTCGCCGTTCTCGCCGGTCCAGTCCTTGACGCGGCCGCGGCCGGTGTAGCGCAGGTCCCAGTGGTCGATCCGGGCGTCCTGCGGGACGAGCAGCTTCACCATCGCGTGGTCGAGGTCGACCTCGATCTCGATGTCGCCGTCCGGGATCCGCGGCGAGCGCAGGTCCAGCACGACCAGGCCGCGGCGGGCGCGGACCTCGAAGCGGCGGCCGGTCGTCCAGTGGCCGAGCTTCTTGACGTTCTCGTAGTGGGCCTGGACGCGGGTCGGCGTGCCGGTGGCGGTGGGCGTGGTGGTGGGCGTGGTGGTGGGCGTGGTGGTGGGCGTGGTGGTGGGCGTGGTGTCCATCTCTGTGTTCCTCTCGGAATCGGGCAACTACCTCGCTCCAAGAGTTGCTCGTTATTTGAGCATCTCTCTATTCGAGAGAATAGGAGTCGACGGAACCCCTGTCAAGACACGTGGATGCGCCACGGGCAGGCCTCGCCCGTCCCCGCGGGAAGAAGGACGGCAGGGGGAGGGCCGCGCGGTATAGCCGGAATCTTCCGGTTATGACGGGTTCCGTGGTGAGGGTGGGGGAACGGAACGCGGCGGACGGGGCGGCTCGCCCCGGGCCCCGCGCATCGGCGGGGAGCGGGAACTGCCGGGAGATGACGTGAACGCGGACCGAGCACTGACCGAGCTGCTCGCGGGGCGGCTGAGGCCGGGCGTCTACCAGTGGCGGACGCCTCCCGTGCCGGGCGCCGTCGGCGACACGAGCTGGCTGGAGCGCGCCGACGAGGCCGGCTGGCGCGGCTTCTACCTCGACGGGCGCCGCGCCAGGGACAGGGACTCGTTCCTGCGGCTGTGCGGCGGCGTGTTCGAACTGCCCGAGGGCGCGGGCGCCGACTGGGACGATCTCGGCGAATGCCTCAAGGACCTGTCATGGACGCCCGCGAAGCACGGCTACCTGGTGCTCTACGAATCGTGGGCGGAGCTGGCCGACGCCGACCCGGCCTCGCTGCGCGCCGTCCTCGACGTGTTCGGGCGCGCGGTGAAGAACTGGCGGGACACCCCCACCCCCATGACGGTGCTGATGTCGAGCGTCGGTGTGGAAGTGGCGGGCGTCCCCCGGCTCCCCTGAGGAAGCCCGGATCAGTAGGTGCTGGTGGAGCCGGCGCTCGCCGCGAACATCGCGATCCCGAGGATGTAGAAGAGCAGGATCAGGAGCCAGCCCGCGGAGATCAGGTACCCGAGGATCAGGCCGGTGACGGCCATGCCGTGCCCGCCCTCGCCCGTCCGCTTGATCTGGCCGAGCGAGACGTGCCCGAAGATCACCGCGAGGACGGACGTCACGCCGCAGGCGAAGAAGCCGATCAGACCGCACACCAGCGACGCGGTGGCCATCCCGTTGGTCGGCGGGGCGACCGGCATCGACTGCCCGTAGTAGTGGTGCTGCACGGCCGGGGGCTGGGAGTAGGACTGGGCGTAGGGGTCCTGGGCTCCGTAGCCGTAGGGGTCGTAAGGGGGCTGTGCCATGTGCTTCCCGATCGATTCGCGCGCCCGCCGCCGGAGAGCACGCGTGCGCTGAGGGCTGGTTCCGGATTATGCCAGTGTGACGTGACCTTCGAAGTTTGTCGTCAGGCTGGGTCTACGCGCAGTTAGATGCCGCTCTCGCCACCGCGGTTCCCGGACACAGGCGACGATCCCGACTCTGCTTCGTCAGAGCTTGGAACGCAACCACGAGATGTCGTCGGCCTGGCCCGCCGCGGGCGTCTCCACCACGACCGGGGCGCCCGCCGCCCTCACCACGCCGAGGATGAGCTCCGGGTCGATGCTGCCGCTGCCCAGGTTGGCGTGCCGGTCGGCCCCCGACCCGAACGAGTCCCGGCTGTCGTTGCAGTGCACCAGGTCGATGCGGCCGGTTATGGCCTTGATCCGGTCGACGGCGTCGACGAGCTCCTCCCCCGCCGCGTGCGCGTGGCAGGTGTCGAGGCAGAAACCGAGCTTGGACTCCAGGCCCGGCACCCCGGAGAGCACCTCCCACAGCCGCGAGATCCGGTCGAACCTGCGCGCCATCGCGTTCCCGCCGCCCGCGGTGTTCTCGATGTAGACCGGGATCGGGCATTCGACCCGCTCGAACACCTTGCGCCAGTTCTCGAAGCCGGTCTCCGGGTCGTCGTCCTTCAGCACGTGACCGCCGTGCACGATCAGCGCCTTCGCCCCGATCGACGCGGCCGCCTCCAGCTGCTGGGTGAGGTTCTTGCGGCTCGGGATCCGGATCCGGTTGTTGGACGTCGCCACATTGATCGTGTATGGGGCGTGCACGTACACGTCCACGCCGGAACCCGCCAGCGCCTCCACGCCCTCGGGCAGCACAGGCTTCTTCCACCCCTGCGGATCGCCGAGGAAGAACTGGACGACGTCGGCGCCGACCGCGCGGGCGTTGTCGAGCGGGTTGTTCTGGTCGACGTGGGCTCCGATGCGCATGCCAACGAGACTAGCCGCGCCCTGCGACAGGCCGCGCGGTCACGCCGGCCCCGCCGTCAGATCGAGAAGCCTCCGTGGCTCAGCGCGAAGCCGGCGCCGACGAACGAGGTGACCATCCCGATCACGTTCAGCCACCGCTCGTTCGTCGTCGCGGAGACCATCTGGGAGTACAGGGCGACGGGCAGGCCGATGACGCCGAGCAGCGTCCCGGCGAAGTGGGCCGCGGGGATCCAGCCGAGGACCAGCGCCGCGATCCCGATCGTCACCGCGGTTACCGCCAGCACGTCCTTCCGCCGATGGGGCTCGGCCTCGCTCTGGGCGCGGACGGCGCGCTTCGGAGCGCCGGCGCCGGTCGCCTGCTGGGACATCGGGATCCCTCCTCCAGCTCGAACTCCCGCGCCAGTGGCCGCACGGCGAGCGCGGGACCGAACGGACCATGCGGGTAAAGCAATTCCCAGCCAAGCCGGGGATCAACCGGTGGGCGGCGCGGAATGTCGGCGGCACCCGGTACGGTCGAACACGGATTCGAGAACACCGGCTCGGGTCCGTCCCCCGAGGGGAAGCGGGGGAAGAGCAGGAGGTGCACACCGTGAAACAAGCGGAGCTGGGGCTCATCGGTGACGCGGAGCTCGTCGAGGAGCTGTCGATGCTGACCACGCAGGCCGCCCGCATGCGCGCCCGCATGGCGGACATCATGGCCGAACTGGAACGCCGCCGCTGTAGCCGCCCCACCCAGTCCCAAGCAAGGCGCTAGGCCCGCTCATGCCGCACGCCTGGCCCGCACCTGCGCTCCGCTCCGGGAACCGGCGTCCCTCGTGCCGGGGAGACCCCTGAACCCGGGTTCCCTCCACTCCGCCGGCGCTCAGCGCGGGGAACCGGCGTGTGCGCCTCCCAGTGTTGGTAGCCTGTATCGGTCTCGTGGCAGGTCCGCCCGGCGATCCGGGTCCGGCGCCGCCGCGACGGACGCAAGAGCCCTCCTGTCACGGAGAGACCGTGACCGCACCAGTCCAGAGGAGGTAGGGACACAGCATGCGTCGTTACGAACTCATGACCATTCTCGACCCCGCCATCGACGAGCGCACCGCGGGCGCGGCGCTCGACCCGTTCCTGAAGGTCGTCAAGGACGACGGCGGCAGCGTGGAGAAGGTCGACGTCTGGGGCCGCCGGCGCCTGGCGTACGACATCCAGAAGAAGTCCGAAGGCATCTACGCGGTGGTCGACCTGTCGGCTGAGCCTGCCACGGTCAAGGAGCTCGACCGGCAGCTCAACCTGAGCGAGTCGATCCTCCGTACCAAGGTCATCCGCCCCGAGGTCCACTGAGCCAGGCTCAGCCCTCACAGCAGCCGGAGCGAGCCCCATGGCAGGCGACACCGTAATCACGATCGTCGGGAACCTCGTCGAGGACCCGAATCTGCGCTTCACCCCGAGCGGCCAGGCGGTCGCCTCCTTCCGCATGGCCTCGACCCCGCGGTTCTTCGACCGCCAGGCGGGCGACTGGAAGGACGGCGAGGCGCTCTTCCTGACCTGCAACGTCTGGCGGCAGGCCGCCGAGAACGTGGCCGAGACCCTGCAGCGCGGCATGCGGGTGATCGTGCAGGGACGCCTCAAGCAGCGCTCCTACGAGACCCGCGAGGGTGAGAAGCGCACCGTCTTCGAGGTCGAGGTCGACGAGGTCGGCCCGTCGCTGCGCAACGCCACCGCCAAGGTCAACAAGACCCAGCGGCAGGGCGGCGGCGGCGGTGGCGGCGGCTTCGGCGGCGGCGGCCAGGGCGGCGGCGGCTTCGGCGGCGGCGGCCAGCAGGGCGGCGGCGGTTTCGGCGGCGGTCAGCAGGGCGGCGGCTTCGGCGGCGGCCAGCAGGGCGGCGCCCCGGCCGACGACCCCTGGGCCACCGGCGGCGGTGGCGGCGGCGGGTTCTCCGACGACCCGCCCTTCTAGGCCCGCCGCTCCGGCGCGACAAAGACACAACGAGTACACGTCCATTCCCGCGTGAGCGGGGCTCTCCCAAAGGAGCACCACGATGGCGAAGCCACCTCCCCGCAAGCCGAAGAAGAAGGTTTGCGTTTTCTGTCAGGAGAAGATCTCCTACGTCGACTATAAGGACACGGGCCTGCTGCGGAAGTTCATCTCCGACCGCGGCAAGATCCGTGCCCGGCGGGTGACCGGCAACTGCACCCAGCACCAGCGGGACGTCGCCACGGCGATCAAGAACGCCCGCGAGATGGCGCTGCTGCCGTACACCAGCACCGCGCGCTGAGGCAGGGGGTAAAGAACATGAAGCTCATCCTGACCCAGCAGGTCTCCGGGCTCGGCGAGCCCGGTGACGTCATCGACGTCCGTGACGGCTACGGCCGCAACTACCTCGTCCCCCGCGGGTTCGCGATCAAGTGGACCCGGGGAGCCGAGAAGCAGGTCGACTCGATCAAGAAGGCGCGTTCGGCCCGCGAGATCGCGACCGTCGAGCACGCCCGCGAGGTCGCCGACCGGCTCGGCGGGCTGCGCGTGACGCTGCGCACCCGCACCGGCAGCAACGGCCGCCTGTTCGGCGCCGTCACGGCCGCCGACATCGCCGAGGCGGTCCGCGCCGCCAACGGCCCCGACCTGGACCGCCGCCGCATCGAGATCGGGAACCCGATCAAGACCGTCGGCACCCACCGGGTCAGCGTGCGACTGCACAGCGACGTCAACGCCACGATCGACGTCAACGTCGTCGAGGCCTGACGCACGACCGTTCGACGACCCCCGGACCCGCTCAGGGCCGGGGGTCGTCGGCGTTGGTGCTCAAACCGAAACCCGTTTTCGGCCTGGTCGCAAGGGCCGGGGATGCGGGGTCTGCCGGCGTTTGCCAGGCCGTGGATGTGCGGACTTCCCGTGAAACGCCCGTGAATCGCCGTGTGTTTGAGTGATCAGCTTTGCGGTGATTACGTTCCGTGATCATAGTGTCGCGGGACGAAGGGGGGCGGTGGTGATCGCGCATTCGGGGGAGGGCGCGCACGACCGGCGGAGCACGGGCAGGGCAGTGACACGCAGGGCGGCCATCGGCGGCGTCGTGGGCGCCGGGCTGCTGGAGATGCTGCCCCTGGGGACGTCCCGCCAGAATGAGGCCATGGCGGCAGATCTTACGGCGGGGGCCGACCGGGGGGCCGGCGACCGCGTGCTGTTCACGGCCGACGCCCCGCAGGTGTACACGCGGGCGCAGTGGAACGCCAGGGCGCCGAGGCGCGGGGCGGAGGTGGTCGACCGGCCGCCGGACCACATCATCGTGCACCACACGGCGACGGCGAACGCGCGGGACCGCTCGCTCGCGCACGCGTTCGCGCTGTCGCGGTCCATCCAGAACATCCACATGAACAAGAACGGCTGGGACGACGCGGGCCAGCAGCTCACGATCAGCCGCGGCGGCATCGTGATGGAGGGCCGCAACCGGAGCCTCAAAGCCATCCGGTCCGGCGCCCTCGCCATCGGCGCGCAGGTCCTGCACCACAACCAGCACACCATCGGCATCGAGAACGAGGGCACCTACATGTCCGCGGCGGTGCCGGGCGCCCTGTGGAAATCGCTGACGGAGGTGTGCGTCTGGCTCTGCCAGAAGTACGACCTCGATCCGTCCGAGGCCATCGTGGGGCACCGCGACTACAACAACACCTCGTGCCCCGGGGACGTCCTCTACGCGCGGCTGCCCCAGTTGCGGCGCTCGGTGGCCGAACGTCTGGAGGGCGCGCCGAGCCAGAGTTCCACGAGCCAGAGCGGTGGTTCCGACGGCGGGTCGATCCTGTCGCCGCTGCTGCCGTCTCTCGACGACCTGGGCTGAGCCGCTACGTCTCGGGCGTCGTGTAGCGGGTGCGGCGGCGGGCGATCTCGGGATCGATGCCCTCGACGAGCGACCAGATGCCCGCCACCCGTTCGACCAGGGTCTCGGGGGGCAGGCCGGCGAGGCCCTCCGCCGCCAGGTCGTCGATCGCCTGAGTCAGCCGGGCCATCCGCTCGCCATGTGTGGAACACATGTTCGAATAGTAGCGGGAGTGACTGGCGGTGCGGCGGCAATCCGAGAATCGGGCCGGCCGGGCGCGTCCGCACCCACGGGGTGGAGCCGGGGGCTGACCCTGTCGACCCCTGGGCTCCTGCGTCGATCTAGGTCCACAAGGGGCCGCGCGTATGGCCACACCTCCATGTGGAGGCTTACACTTCGGTGTATGACTCAAGAAACATCCTTCTGGGGGAGGCTCGGAAAGGCCGAGCGGGCGGCTCTGCTGGAGTACACGACCCGCGACGTCCTCCCGCCGGGTGACAGGCTGATCCGCCAGCGGGGCCGGTCCCGCTCGGTGATGATCATCCTGCGCGGGTGGGCGGCCGTCGTCTCCGAGCCCGATCCCAGGCCGGGAGACCCCTCCGCTCCCGGGGCCAACGGCAGGCTGCTGGCCTTCCGCGGAGAGGGCGACATCGTCGGGGACATGGCGGGCCTGCTCAACAGGCCGCGCTCCGCGTCCCTGCGCGCCCTGGACGAGGTCGAGGTGCTGGAGCTGGAGGACACCCAGTTCAAGGATTTCCTCTGGAACCACAAGGAGGCGTGGTGGACCTACACGGAGATCCTCGCGGAGCGGGTCGACGAGCAGACCGCCAACATCCACTTCCAGAAGCACAAGACCTCCATGCAGATCCCGGAGATCCTGGTGAGCCTGGTCGAGAAGGTCGGCCGGAGCAACCGGGACGGCATCTGGCTCCCCTATCCGCGCACCCAGACCGAGTTGGGCAGCCTCATCGGCATCTCCCGGGAGTCGGTGTCCACCACCTGGTCCAGGCTCCGTGACGACGGCCTGGTGGCGACCCGCAACGGCAGGATGCTCGTCCTCGACCTCGAGGGCCTTCGCAAGATCTACTCCACTGACTCCTAAGTACGATCCCACTTGTATGTGTGGAGAGCTTCACAAGCGAATGTGGATGCTTTACCTTCAGGGTGTAGCGACCCGGAAGGAAGGTAGCCACCATGTCGCTGGACGTCGTTGGAGCGGTGTGCATCGCCATCGGTCTCGTAGGGGGGAACATGCAGATCGGGGGACTCCTGAACGTCCCCACACTGTCGAAGGTCAAGGTCATCGCACTGGTGACCATCGGGGCCGTGTTCATCGCGACGAGCGTGGCCCAGCACCTGATCGCTCCCGCCGAGGGCAAGAGAGCGGCTCAGGTCCAGGCGGAGTAGGAGGAGACGTGAGCACCAGGCCCGGAGAGGCAGATCTCGAAGCGTCGGAGTTCGAAGCGGCGTTCCTGTTGGTGGACATCCGAGGCTTCAGCCGGATCGTGTACGAACTGGGGCCGCACAACCCCAGGCGCGCCGGAGTCCTGGCCCGGAGCTTCTGGTCGAAGGTGGAGCCGATCGCCAAGTCCCTCGGTGGTGACATCTACGCGTGGCAGGGCGACTGCCTCCTGGTCGCCTACCGGGGGACCCCCCGCGAACGGGCCCTCCGCGCGCTCAAGACCGCGCAGGAGGCTCACGCGGTGGCATGGCAAGACCTGGTGCCCCAGTGCTGGGAACTGCTCACGGAGGCCGCACACGAAGTCCAGTACGCCGGCACGGGTCAGCCGCCCAGCCGGGCCACGGGGTTCGCCGTGTCCAGCGCCATCTCCGACGGTTCCGTGATCGCCGTCCCCCGGTCGGACGGGAAGCGGTACACCGAGGAACTGACCGGCGACACCGTCAACCTGGTCTTCTCCATCACGAAGGCGGTCGCGCCCTGGCACATCGGCGTGACGAAGCCGGTGTACGAGCGGCTGAAGGGGGACGAGTTCACCAAGGCCCTGGTGGACCAGTGGGAGGAGCGCTCCCTCGTCCTGTGCGGCGCGCCCAGGAACATCGCGTCGGTCAAGCTGCCGATGCTCGACAGTCCCGTGCCGGACATCAAGGCTTCGACCGCCTCCGCCTCCCCGCCGTCCGTCTCCTCGGTGCCCGCCTGACCTTCATGAGGGCCCCTCGCCGGGGTCAGCGGGCGGCGCCGGTGACCATCCAGCGGTCGCCGCGGGCCCGCAGGCTCAGCGTGATCATCCGGGTCAGCATCCACAGGCCGATCGCGGTCCAGAGGCCGACCAGGCCCGCGTCCGCACGGTGGGCGACGAGGGCGGCGGGCAGGAAGACGGCCGTGGCGACGAGCGTCGTCACGGCGAGGTAGGCGCCGTCGCCCGCCCCGATCAGGATGCCGTCCAGAACGAACACCACCCCGGCGATCGGCTGCAGCGCCGCCACGAGGAGCAGTGAGGCGAGCAGGAGGTTCCGGACGTCGCCGTCGGAGGTGAACAGGGCGGGCAGCCACGGCCGGACCACGAGCAGGGCCAGGCCGAACACGACGCCGCAGCCGACGCCCCACCACACCATCCGCCGCATGACGGCCCGCGTGGCGGCGGTGTCGGACGCGCCCAGATAGCGCCCGGTGATGGCCTGCCCGGCGATCGCGATGGCGTCCAGCGCGAACGCCAGCAGCGTCCACACCTGGAACCCGACCTGGTACGCGGCGATCTCCGGGTCGCCCATGCGCGCGGCGATCGACGTCCCGACGATGAGGACGACGCGCAGGGCGGCCGTCCGAACCAGCAATCCGAAACCGGTCGTGGCGGACGTCCGCAACCCGGCCCAGTCGGGGCGGAACGAGGCGCCGTGACGCCGGGCCGCCCGCAGCACCACGGCCACGTAGACGACGGCACTGCCGGTCTGCGCGAGGACGGTGCCCCACGCTGATCCGGCGATCCCCCACCCCAGCACGATGACGAACACCACGTTGAGCAGCAGGTTCAGCGAGAAGCCGCCGATCGACACGAGGAGGGGCGTGCGCGTGTCCTGGAGGCCGCGCAGCACACCGGTCCCGGCCAGCACGACCAGCATCGACGGGATCCCGAACAGGCTCACCCGCAGGTACGTCACGGCATAGGGCGCCACGTCCGGGGACGCTCCGAACGCGTCCACGATCCAGGGGATCAGCGGCCAGCCGGCTGCGATCAGCACCGCCCCGATCGCGACCGCGAGCCACATGCCGTCGATGCCCTGCCTGATCGCTCCCGGCAGGTCTCCCGCGCCGACCTGGCGGGCCACCCCGGCGGTCGTCCCGTAGGCGAGGAAGACGCAGAGGTAGACGAGCGTGTTGAGGGCCTGCCCGGCGACCCCGAGCCCGCCCAGCTGCGCGGTGCCGAGATGCCCGACGATGGCCGAGTCCGACAGCAGGAAGAGGGGTTCGGCGACGAGCGCGCCGAAGGCCGGCACGGCGAGGCGCAGGATCTCGCGGTCGTGCGCGCTCGCGAGCCGCCGGGGGGTCGTCATCGCGCCGAGGCTATCAGGGTGTAACTCTCAAATGAAATAGAAGCCTTACAAGGCGTCCGGCGGGGCACTTTCTTTCCCGCACACCCGGTGGACGAGGTTATCCCAGCTCAGCACCTGGATCTGGGTGTCGTCCCCGGAGAATCCACAGAGTTGTCCACAGGTCGTGCACAACCTGTACCGCGTGTCTGCACAGGTCGTCCACAGGCTTGTCCACAGGACGCTTTGCCCGCGGGGGCGCGCCCTCGCGAGAATGTCCGACGCGACAGGTAGACGTGGGGTGAACGGTCGGCGATGGGCGGACGGGGCGCCGGCGGGCCATGACGAAGGGGGTGTGGCGGTGAGCGTTGCGGATATCGGGCCGCAGGAGCATGAGTTCGAGCGCACCCCCCCGCACGACATCTCGGCCGAGCAGGGCGTGCTCGGCGGCATGCTGCTCTCCCAGGACGCCATCGCCGAGGTCGTGGAGATGCTGCGCACCCCCGACTTCTACCGGCCCGCCCACCAGATCATCTACGACGTCATCCTCGACCTCTACGGCCGGGGCGACCCCGCCGACGCCGTCACCGTCGCAGGCGAGCTCACCAAGAACGGCGAGATCGGCCGCATCGGCGGCGCCCCCTACCTGCACACCCTGATCTCCCTGGTGCCCACCGCGGCCAACGCCGGGTACTACGCCAAGATCGTCCACGAGCGCGCGGTCCTGCGCCGCCTGGTCGAGGCGGGCACCCGCATCGTCCAGATGGGCTACGCCGCCGACGGCGCCGACGCCGACGAGGTCCTCGACCGGGCCCAGGCCGAGGTCTTCGCCATCGCCGAGAAGCGCGCCGGCGAGGACTACGTCGCGCTGAGCGAGATCATGCCCGGCGCCCTCGACGAGATCGAGGCGATCGGCAGCCGCGGCGGCCAGATGGTCGGCTGCCCCACCGGCTTCGCCGACCTGGACGCCCTCACCAACGGCCTGCATCCCGGCCAGATGATCGTCGTCGCCGCGCGGCCCGCCATGGGCAAGGCGCTGCACGTCGCCACGCCGCTCCCGACCCCGGCCGGCTGGACGACGATGGGCGAGGTCAGGCCCGGCGACCACCTGATCGGAGCCGATGGGAGACCGACCCGCGTGGTCGCGGCGACCGAGGTGATGCACGGCCGCCCCTGCTACGAGATCGAATTCTCCGACGGCGAGGTCATCGTCGCCGACGCCCAGCACCAGTGGCGCACCACCGAGACCGGCGCCTCCCGAGACGCCTCCTCCCTTCCCGGCCGGCGTCCGATCGCGGGTGAGGCCCGGCACTCCGTTCCCACCGTCGCCGAAGCCGCCTGCCGCGTCCCTCTCGCAGGTCAGGGGAGCGCCCGCGTCCGCGCGACCGCGGGCGTGGGCGGAGGGCCGTACGCACACCGCCCGACCGCCGAAGCACGCCCCGCCCTGGCGCAGCAGCCCGGCTCCCGCCACGCCGAGCTCGTCCACGCCGCCAACCGCCGATCCTCGGCGACCGGCATCGGCGGCGGAACGCCTTCGGGCTCCCCGGCCGGCGCTACGGAAGGCCCCGCCACCGCCTCGCCGCACGTGACCGCGCCCCGGATCGAGACCACCGAGCAGATCTTCGCGGCCCTGAACGGAGGCGCTCGCCGCGCGGTGGAGTTCGCCGCCGCGTTCGACCTCCCCGAGGCCGACCTGCCGCTCGACCCCTACGTCCTCGGTGCGTGGCTCGGCGCGGGTGACGATGACGAGGCCCGCGTCACCTGCCTGGACGGCGCGGTCATCACCCAGATCGCGGCCACCGGCCAGGAGGTCGCCGCAGAGGCCGTTTTCGGGTGCCACCTCCTGCCCGGCCTACGCGAGGGGCTCGCCTCGCTCGGCCTGCTCGACGGCAAGCACATCCCCTCCCGGTATCTGCGGGCTTCCGCCGATCAGCGCCGGGCGCTCCTGGCCGGGCTGCTCGACGTCTGCGGGCACATCTCCCTCGACGGCCGCGTCGACGTCGCCGTCCCGTCCGCGCGCCTCGCGGCTGACATCCGCGAGCTCCTCCTCAGCCTCGGTCACGAGGCCGCCCTGGCCGCCGACCCCGCCGGAGAAGACCTCTGGCAGATCGGCCTCGTCCCTGCCGAGACGGTTTTCCGGCTGCCGCGCAAGGCGTCCCGGCAGCGTGCGGCGGTCCGCACGCCCGTGCGGCACATCGTGGACGTCCGGCCCGTCGAGAGCGTGCCCGTCCGGTGCGTCCAGGTCGACAACGACGACCACCTGTACCTGGCGGGCCGTTCCTGCGTTCCGACGCACAACTCGACGCTCGCCCTCGACTTCGCCCGCGCCGCGTCCATCAAGCACGGGCTGACCTCGGCGTTCTTCAGCCTGGAAATGGGCCGCAACGAGATCACGATGCGCCTGCTGTCCGCGGAGGCTCGGGTGGCGCTGCACGCGATGCGGTCCGGCACCATGCAGGACGAGGACTGGACCCGCCTCGCCCGGCGCATGAGCGAGGTCGCCGAGGCGCCGCTGTTCATCGACGACTCCCCGAACATGTCGATGATGGAGATCCGCGCGAAGTGCCGCCGCCTGAAGCAGCAGCACGACCTGCGCCTCGTGATCATCGACTACCTGCAGCTGATGACGTCCGGCAAGCGCGTCGAGAGCCGCCAGGTCGAGGTCTCGGAGTTCTCCCGCTCGCTGAAGCTCCTCGCCAAGGAACTGGGCGTCCCGGTCATCGCGCTCTCCCAGCTCAACCGAGGCCCCGAGCAGCGAACCGACAAGAAGCCCATGGTGTCCGACCTCCGCGAATCGGGCAGCATCGAGCAGGACGCGGACATGGTGATCCTGCTGCACCGGGAGGACGCCTACGAGAAGGAGTCGCCGCGCGCCGGCGAGGCCGACCTGATCGTCGCCAAGCACCGCAACGGCCCGACCGCCACCGTGACGGTCGCCTTCCAGGGCCACTACAGCCGCTTCGTCGACATGGCCCAGTAACCTCCCGCGGCGCGGGCCTGCCTCGTCGAAGACGCGGCATCGGGGCGTGCCCGGCTCTGACGGCCCGGACGTCCGAGGTGCTCGCTACGGTTCCCGCATGATCACCCGTCCTACCGAGGGCTGGCGGCGGCTCGGCACCTTTCCCGAGGTGTTCCTGGAGCGGGTCGAGAGGGCGCTGCTCGCTTTCGAAGCCGAGGTGACGGCCCTGGGCGTCGCCTCTGACCAGGCCGTCATGGCCGCCGTCGAACACGTGGTCGTCGCGCTGAACCAGATCGACGGTACTGACGACCACGACATCGACACCGTCGACCGCGAAGAACTCTGCGAGTACATCGACGACGTGCTCACTCACGCCGGAACCGACGTCGAGGCGCTGGCGCGCCGGCGGGGCATCGACCCCGCCGAGCTCACGGACGAGTGGCGAGAAGTGACACGAGCCCCGGTTCTGCGTGGGTATACCTCCTGAAGTTGTGAGCGCGGTGCGTTCTGGCATCGCCGGAAGTTCTCCGTGGACGGGGGCGTCGGTTGATCGGATCTGTGCCTCAGGACGAGCCGTTCGGAGTGGCGGTGATCCTCACCGATCGCCTCGGGCGGGTCCTGATGCATCTGCGGGACGATCTCCCCGGCATCGCATGGCCGGGGTACTGGTCGCTGCCGAGCGGCCTGGCCGAACCGGGCGAGACCCCGGCGGAAGCGATGGCGAGGGAGCTTCGCGAGGAGACGGGCCTCCGCCTCCCCCTGACCCAACGGCTGGACTCTCCCCCGGGGCCTGACGGTGATCGTGTGGTGTTCTTCACCGGGTCCTGGCATGGGGATCCCGCGACGCTCCCGCTGACCGAGGGCGTGAAGCTGGAGTTCTATTCGCTGTCCGGTCTGGCGGGCCTGCGGGTTCCGCCGTTCGTCACCGAAGCTCTCCAGCAACTCCGAGCCTCGGGGCTGCTCGGCGGCGCGGCGGACTAGGCCCAGACCTGAACGTCACGCGGCACCGGCAGGCCCTTCGAGCCTGCCCCGGGCGCGCTCTCGCGACGCGGTCATTCCGGGGTGGCGGGGTTGCGGAACTCGTCGATCAGGACCGGGTACTGCTCCGCTCCGTGCCCGGCGGCGATCGCGCGGTCGGCCATCGCCTTGAACAGCTTCGGCAGCGCGGCGTCGACGCCCGCCGCCTCGCTCTCCTCGACGAGGTGCGCCATCGCCCGCGCGTCGGTCTCCAGGGCCGAGACCTCGGCCGGGTAGGAGCCGCGGTCGATCTGCTCGGCGTATCCCGGCAGCCATCCGCCCACCACGCCGGCGATCTGCTGCGCGAACGGCGCATAGGTCGCGGCGTCGACACCGGCCGTCCCGAGCAGGGCGGTGCCCTGGAGCCAGGCGTTCAGGATGCTCCACATCATGGCCAGGCCCGCCACGTCGTAGAGGGACGCGAGTCCGGGGTCCTCGCCGAGGTGGGTGATGGTGCCGAGCGCGCCGAGCGTCGACTCGTGCTCCTCGAAGTCCCGTCGCGGCCCGCTGTGCAGGATCACCGCCTCGGCGGTGCCGATCGCCGGCGGGACGGCCATGATGGCGCCGTCCAGGTAGCGGGCGCCGCGCCGCTCGGCCCACCGGGCGGCTTCCCGTGCCTGCGCCGAGCTGCCGGAGGTGAGGTTGACCAGCGTCGTGCCGTCCGGCTCGCTCGCGTCGAGCACCTCCCGCACGGCCGGGTAGTCGGTGAGGCAGATGATCGCCAGCGGACCGCTCCTGAGCGCGTCGCCGGCCGTCGGCGCCGGCCGCGCGCCCGCGGCCACCAGCGGGTCGGCCTTGGATGCCGTGCGGTTCCATACGGTCACGGGATGTCCGGCCTTCAGGAACGCGCCGGCCAGTGCCTGGCCCATCAGGCCGAGTCCGAGGACCGTTACGGGGATGTCGCTGTTGTCGTCCATGGCAGCATCGTTAACGTTGATACCGGTGTGAAGGTCAAGTGGGGATGCGATGCGGATCGGGGAGTTGAGCCGTCGAACGGGCGTCAAGGCCCATCAGCTGCGCTATTACGAGGCGCAGGGCCTGCTGGAGGCGGATCGCGGCGCGAACGGTTACCGCGAGTACGGCGACGCGGCGGTCGTGCGGGTGAGGCAGATCAGGCACCTGCTCGGCGCCGGTCTGTCCTCCGAGGACATCGCGTACCTGCTGCCCTGCGCGGCCGGGGAGGCCCCGGACCTGCTCGGATGTCCCGAGCTGCTGGCCGCGATGCGGACACGGCTGCGGCGGCTGGACGATCAGATGGAGAGGCTCGCCCGGTCCCGCGACGCCCTCGCCGGGTACATCGACGCCGCTGAGCGGACGGACGGCGGGAGCCCGCCGGCGTTCGCCTGTGCAGAGCCCCTTCCCGCCTGAGACGGGCGGGACGCCGTGCCGCCGCCGAAGAGGCGGTCAGCCCTTCAGGGGGTGGCCGGCGGTGCGGCGGTCGAGGATGGTCAGGGTCTCCTCGCACCAGCGGAGGTTCTCGCGCTCGAACGCGAGGCCGCGCCTGAGGGTGAGGTAGGGGCCGATCCGGTCGGCGGTGGCCAGGTAGTCCTCTTCGGTGCGGCCGTTCAGGAAGCGGGCCTGGAGCCGCTCGAACCGGGCGATCTTGGATTCGGCCCAGGCCCGGCGCTCCCGGAGGGCGGCCATCACGGCCTCGACGTCCCCCGCGTCCACCGCCTGGACCTGCACCATCAGTTCCTCGCGCATCGCGCCGGGGCGCGGGGGCCGGGCGGTGAACTCGTGCAGGGCGCGGCGGCCCGCCTCGGTGAGGGAGAACAGGCGCTTGTTGGGACGGCGCTCCTGCTGGACGACGCGCGCCTGGATCAGCCCGTCGGCGGCCATCTTGTCCAGCTCCCGGTAGAGCTGCTGGGGTGTGGCCATCCAGAAGTTGGCCACGCCGGCGTCGAAGCTTTTGGACAGGTCGTACCCGGACGCCTCGCCCTCCAGAAGGGTCGCCAGGACCGCGTTCCGCAACGACATGGTTCCGAGCGTAGCGGCCCGTGATCGTCGCCACGCCGCCGCCCGGTGGACGGCCTCCGACCTCCCGGCTAGTGTAATTTGCACCTATTCAACAAGTTGGATATCTCGGGGGTGTGGCATGCATCCGTTCAGGCGGGCGGTGGAGGCCGGGGACACGGCGGCGATCGCGGGGCTGCTGGCCGACGACGCGGTGTTCACCAGCCCGGTCGTCTTCAAGCCGTACCACGGCAAGGCGATCACGGCGGCGATCGTGCGGGCCGCGGCGCGGGTGTTCGAGGACATCCGCTACGTGCGGGAGATCGTCGGCGCGGACGGCCGCGACCACGCGCTCGTCTTCCAGGCGACCGTGAACGGCCGCGAGGTGCACGGATGCGACTTCCTCCACGTCGACGAGGACGGCCTGATCGACGAGCTGACGGTCATGGTGCGCCCGCTGTCGGGGGCCACCGCGCTGGCCGAGGCGATGGGCGCGCAGTTCGAGCAGATCGAGCGCGAGCTCCTCGGCTCCTGACCGCCTCCCGACACCGGCGGGCGGCGGCCCGGCCCGTGGGGCCCGAGGCCGCCGCCCTGGTCGCCTCCGGAGCTCACGAATGGACGGTGTCCTGGTCGGCGTGCCCGGTCGCCGTGCCCGTTGGGGCCGGTCCCGGGCGCGGGGCGCCGGCCCATCGGATGATCACGGTGGAGAGCCGCGGCATGACCACGTTCACCATGACCGTGACGAGCACCCCGCTGATGACCGCCGCGCGGGCGGCCATCGGCAGCGCGGCGAGCAGGTCGCCGAAGACCGCCAGCAGCGCCATCACTACGGCGAACGCCGCCAGCCACGCCATGAGGGTCATCGCGAGCCTGACCCGCATCGGGGCGCTCACCGCTGCCCGCCGCCGTTGACCAGGATGTCGCCGCTCGTCTCCGGCGCCTCGATCACGCCGTTCAGGGTCATGAACTCCGGCACCACCAGCTTGCCCATGGTCAGGCCTCCCGCGTTCCGTTCGGTTCGACGGTCCGACGCTAAGCTGGCCCAGCATGATAAGTCCAAGACAGGTTTGCGCTCTTCGTAATAGCGTTTGTTTATGGAACTCCGGCAGCTCGGATACTTCGTCGCCGTCGCCGAGGAACGCCACTTCACCCGCGCGGCCGAGCGCGTCCAGGTGGCGCAGCCGGCGGTCAGCCAGCAGATCCGCCGCCTGGAGGCCGAGGTCGGCGAGCCTCTGTTCCGGCGCGATCGGCGCTCCGTCGCCCTGACGGCCGCGGGGGAGGCGCTGCTGCCCCATGCCCGCGCCATGCTCGCCGAGGCCGCCAACGCGAAGGAGTCGATCGCCGCGCTGTCCGGGCTGCTCACCGGGAGCCTCGCGGTCGGTCTGGTCCAGCCGCTGCCCGACCAGCGGGTGCTCGCACTGCTGGGCGCTTTTCACCGCCGCCATCCGCGGATCCGCCTCACCCTGCGCGAGGACGAGACCGACGGCCTGATCGCCGCCCTGGCCACCGGGGAGCTCGACGCCGCCATCGTCGGCCAGGGCCCGGCCGACACCCCGCTCGCCGCCGAGATGACCCCGCACGTGATCGCCCGGGAGGACGTCGTGGTCGCCCTGCATCCCGACCACCCCCTCGCCTCGCGGGACTCGCTCACCCTCGACGACCTGCGGGACGAACCCCTCGTCACCGCGCCCCGCACGAGCAAGCTCCGCACCAACATCGAGGCCGCCTGCGCCCGCTTCGGCTTCGTCCCGAACGTCGTCGCCGAGACCCGCGACCTCACCCTCGTCCGGCAGCTCGTCCTCCAGCGGATCGGCGTCGCCGTCCTCCCCGAATCCGCGCTCCAGGGGCCGCCCGCGCTCGCCCGGGTCCCGCTGGCACGTCCGTCGCTGGAACGCCGGATCGTGCTCGCCGCCCGTCCCCATCACGCCAGCCCAGCCGGCCGCGCCTTCCTCGCCATGGCCCACCGCCGCCTCTTGCCCGACGAAGAGAACGCACGGTGACGTAATGCGAAGCAGATGTGCGCCCTTACCTGGCAGCGTCCTAGCCCCCATAGACGGCGAGCGTGCCGCCCGATCAAAGGAACATAATCGTCTGCATGACGCGGAAGCCGCGTGACAATGATCAGGACGAGGGTCGCGGCCGAGGGCGAGGAGGTTTTCGCCTTCATGCGCCCGGTCCTATGGGGTGCGGCGAGCCACGTCGACTCCCTGGAATCGCCCGTACGGGGTTCCGGGAAGACTGGCCCTCACCCCCAGCGAGGGTGAAGGCCAGCAACTAGCTCATCCAGTGTCCATGGTGAACACCGCAGGCGACCCTAGGGTCGCCTCAACTCCGGTAACACTGGACCTACTGGCCCGTTCCAGCGCAGACGCCACAACCGCCGCCGCTGCAGTGCTGACAAACATTCTTCATGGGAACAACCTCCGTTTGGTTCCGTGACTTACCTTCTGCGGCCCTGCCGCACTAAGGACTGTAGGCCGCCGTGAGGATTCGGCAACTGCCGACCAACTCGGGGTTCCGGCCCCCGCAGCAGGCCCTGCACCCCGACATCACCTCAGGCCAGAGCTGAAGGGCTTGTTGCCGGTGGCGCGGCGGTGCCGGAGCCAGTCGGCCGCCAGGCTGCGGGCGGCGGTCGGGTCCGTCGGCGCGGCGGTGTCCTCGTCGGTCTCCAGGCCCTCGGCCTCCTCTTGCGTGGGCTCCTGGGCGACGTCGGCGGCGCCGGCGGTGACGGTCGGGTCGGGGGCGTCGGTGCGCAGCGCGGCCGTGACCGGGTCGCCGTTCCGGCGGAGCTGGTCGAGCACGGCCGCGGCGCCCTCGGCGGGCACGAGGACCGGGTGCGCGCCGTCGTCGCCGGCGGTGCCGATGGCGTCCTTGCGCTCCAGCGCCTCGATGAGCCGCGAGGCGTCGGCGGCCGGGATGCGCAGCTTGCGCGACAGCATGGGCGCCGTGGCGCGCTGGGTGTTGATGACCAGCTCGGCGGCGGCCAGGAGCTCCTCGTGCTCGGCGAGAAACTCGGCGCGCTCGTCGAACACCTCGACGTCGAGGGGCTGTGAGCCGCCGTGCGGGCCGGGGCGCTCGCCGGGTCCTGTGCACCGGCCGGGGCGCGGTCAGGGGGGCTGCAGGCGCATCAGGCGCGCGGTGAACTCGTCGGCGTCCTTGGCGGCGGCCGGGTAGGCCGCGGCGTGCGCGACCATCGCGGCGTTGGTGGCGCGGCTGTCCGGTCCATCTGCGTTCTCGGCCCCATGAACGAGCAGCAGCACGCCGCCCTCATCGCGGCCCTCGTCAAGCACGCGGGACCGCGCTGGAGCCCCCGCACCGGCCCCTGACCCGCGCAGACAGACCATCCGCCATTTGCCGGGTCTTTCCTGCCAACCATCCGGGCTCGCTGCGGCGTTCAATGGGCGTGAGTGAACCGACGCAGGAAGCCGCGTACGCCACGTTCGCGGCCGCGGCGTGGAAACGCCACTACGGCCTGGCCACGCTGCTGACCGGCGACCCCCACCGCGCCGAAGAGCTCCTCCAGGACTGCCTGGTGAAGCTGTACGTGCGGTGGCGTCGGGTGGCCGACGGCGATCCGGACGCCTACCTCAAACGGATGCTGGTCAACGGCAACGTCAGCTGGTGGCGGCGCAGGCGGCGCGAGTTGCTGACCGAGGCCCCCGAACGCCTCGACGCGCGCTCCGACTCCCCGCGGGAACCGGACGACGAGCTGCGCCGGGCACTGCTCGCCCTGCCCCGCCAGCAGCGCGCCGTCGTCGTGCTGCGGCACTACGCCGACATGACGGAGGCGGCGACCGCCGGCCTTCTCGGATGTTCCGTCGGCACCGTCAAGAGCCAGCACTCCCGGGCGATGAAACGGCTCCGTTCGACGCTCGCCCTTCCGCAGACCGAGGAGATCACACGATGAGCGATGAGCAGCTGACCCGGATGCTGCGGTCGGCGGCCGGGGGGCACCCGATCCCCAGCGCGCCGATCGAGGCCATGGTGCACCGCGGCCGGCGCGCCAGGCGCAGGCGCCGCACGGCCGCCGGCGCCCTCGGCACCGGCGCGATCGCGCTGGTCGCGGCCGCCGCCACCCTCGGCGGGAACCTCGTCTCCGGCGGCGGCCACGGTGATCGAGTAATCACCCCCGGACGCGGCGGCGACGTCACCCTGGCCGCGGCCACCGAGGCGACGGCGGGCACGACGTTCCACGTGAAACTGACCTGGACGCTGAGCTCGCGCGGGCGCCGCGAAACGGTGGAGACCTATCAGGGCGCCTTCGACGCCCCCCACCGGCGCGGCTACCTGCGCGGCCCCGGATCGGTGCCGATGGAACAGCGTTTCATCGGCGACGACCGCTATGTGCTGCGCGGCAAGACATGGCGCAAGCTCGACCACGGGCTGAACGGGCTGACGCGCGGCACCACCGGCCCGCAGGAGCTGACCGCCGATCCCGGGCGGATGCTGCGGATGCTGGCCACGTTCGGGACGCTGACGCCCCAGGGCCGGTCCGGCAGCGGAGCGACGGCGGTGCAGACCTACGCGTTCTCCCACGCGGCCCGTCCCGCCGAGGGGTCGCCCGCCGGGACGCGGATCACGGGCACGGTGACGATCGGGATCGCGACGCGCAAGATCCAGAAGATCGTGCAGACCACCGTCATCACGACCGCGACCCCGGAGATCGCCGACCGGGACCCCGTCCGCTTCACCTCCGTCACCGAGTTCTCCGACTACGGGACGCCGGTGAACGTGACGCGTCCGTCCCTGTAGCGGACGACGCCGGCCCCGATGCGCGCGGCTCGGGGCCGGCGACCGGGACGCACCACCGTTCGCCGCCTGTTCAGTCGCCCGTCGTGATCGGCGAGGCCTCGGCCTCATCTGGGCCTGGTGCCTTGTGCCTGTTCGTCACCGACGAGGCCGGGCTGAACGCGGCCAAGCCCGGCGGCAGGCTGCTGGGGCTGTTCGCCGACGGCAACATGCCGCAGGAGTGGACCGGTCCGGCGGCCAAGGTCGGCGGCACCGACCCGGCCAGGTGCACGCCGAACGGCTCCTTCGGCGGCCCGCACCTGTCGACCATGGCGTCCAGGGCCATCGGTCTGCTGGACGCGCAGACCAGGCACAGCCGCAAGGGCTTCTTCCTACAGATCGAGGGCGCCTCCATGAAGATGAACTACGCGACCAACACCCCGGGGCAGTCCCAGGAGCACACCGGCACGCAGGTCCGGATCGCCGCGAAGGGCCCGCAGGCCGCCGGCGTCCTCGGCGTGACCGACCAGACCGACCTGTTCCGCACCCTCACCCGCGCCCTCGACATCCGGTAGCCAACCGGAACCAGCGGATCCCACGTTCATCCCACCCGAGGCCGGTCCCCCCGTGACCGGCCTCGGCTCGGTCGCCGACGCACAGCTCGCCGTGCTCACCGTCGCGGACCCGAAGGCGGCACGCCGTGCCGCGGCCTTGTTGGAGGAGAGCAGGTGACGACCCGACCACCAGCGAACCGACGCCGGACCCGCGGATCAGGCAGGCCGTCTTCGGTGGCGTGGGGCTCGTCGAGTACCTGATCTGGGACGAACTGCTCGTTGTCGTCGCGGTCGACCTCGTCTGGGGCGGCTGATCCCGGCTTCAGCGGGCGGGGCGTTCGTAGATGAGTTCTCGGCCGTCTTCTTCGTCCCATTGTTCGCCTACGTGGGTGAAGCCTTGGCCGGCGATGGTGGCCAGGGACGCTTCGTTGTCGGGGCTGATCGTGGCGCGGACGGTGGTGACGGACGGTTCGGCGGCGGCGCGTTCGAGGAGGGCGGCGAGCATCGCGCGGGCGTAGCCCTTGCGGCGGTGGGCGGGGTCGACGGAGTAGGCGATCTCGACGGTCCCGTTCTCGTCCGGGGCGCCGTGGAAGCCCGCGTGGCCGACGACCACGCCCTCCGGCTCGGCGACGGCGGCCCGGACGATCCAGGGGGCGTGGGACGGGTCGCGGTCGAGTTGGGCGAGGCGGAAGCGCCACAGGAACTTCGCGTCGCCGGTGGTGAAGTAGTCGGTGAGGGGGACCCCGGCGACCGCGCCGGCGCCCTCCAGGTCGTCCTCCAGCAGGGCCTTCATCGCGGCGGGCGGCAGTTCGGCGAAGCGGACGGCGGGGGGCATGGGCGGCTCCTCGGTCGGGGGCGATCACCTTAGGCGGGCCGGCCCGACGACCACCAGCGATTAACCGGGGCGGCGGTTCTCCGCATGGTGGTCGACGACGCGGAGCAGCAGGTCGGTGAGGCGGGCGCGCTCGTCCGGCGCCAGGGGGGCGAGCAGGTCGTCCTGGATGCGGCCGAGGACCTCGTCGAGTTCCACCAGGTGGCGGGAGCCCTCGGGGGTGAGCGTGATGACGTTGCGTCGCCGGTCGGACGGGTCGGGGGAGCGGTCGACGAGGTTCTTGGCGGCCAGCTCGTTCAGGGCGGCGACCACGTCGCTGCGGTCGATGCCCGAGCGGCGGCCGAGGTCGGCCTGGCTGGACGGGCCGTACTCGTCGAGGGCGGCGAGCAGCCGGTAGTGGTAGCCGCGGGCGCCGGCTGCGGCGAATCCCTCGGCGAGCAGGCGGTGGCTGTGCGCGGACGCCAGGTTGATCAGCCAGCTCGGGGTGTGCCGGAGCCGCGTGGGCGTCCGGTCGTCGGACGTCGTCATGCGGACAGTGTAGGGGCTTGTTGGTGGGGCCAACGATCATCTAGTGTTGGCATTGCCAATGTTGGCATAGCCAATGAATGGAGAATCATGGACGACCGTGCCGAGCTCGCCGCCCTCGTCAGCCGACTGGGAGCGTGGCTGGACGACAAGAGCCCCGGCGACGGGCGGACCGTGTTCACCGAGGACGTCGAGGCCCGCACGCTGGGCGGCGTCGCGAAGGGGCTCGAAGCCGTCGTCGCGCAGGCGCGCCGGAACCACACGGTGCCGACGCAGCACTTCATCACCAACCCCCTGATCGACGTGGACGGCGACCAGGCCGCGATCGGCGCGAACCTGCTGGTGGTCTTCGCTCGGGACGAGGGCCTGCGCCTGCTGGGCGAGCGCTACGAGTTGCGCGCCGCCCGGACGGCGGACGGATGGCGCATCAGGCGGGTCGAGGTCCGTCCGATCTGGGAGGCCGCGAACGTCTGAGACCGCCGGATCAGGGAGACGTGAGCTCGTCGGAGAGGGCCTTCAGGCGGGCGCGGGCGTCGGAGTCGTAGGCCTGGGCGTTCGCGCGGGCCTCCTGGAGCCCGTCGAAGAAGCGGCCGGACACGGCGTCCAGGGCGGGGTCGGTGACGAGGCGGTGGGTCGCGCGGACGCCCTCCTCCAGAGTGCTGATCGGCGACGACACCATCTTGGTCGGCATGTAGGTGGCCGGGTGCAGGGCGTTCGCGGTGACGCCCGTCCCGGCCAGCTCGGCGGCGAGGTCGAGCGTGAACAGGATCTGGGCGAGCTTGCTCTGGCAGTACGCCCGCGTCCCGCTGTACCCGCGAGTGATCATCACGTCGTCGAAGTCGATGGCCTGCTGGCCGAGGCTGCTGACGTTGACGATCCGGGCGGGCGCGGAGGCGGTCAGGGTGGGCAGCAGGAGCCGGGTGAGCAGGTAGCCGGACAGGTAGTTCACCTGGAACGTCAGCTCGTGGCCGTCCGCGCTCTCCCGCCGGGGGCCGTCGACGCCGATGCCCGCGTTGTTGACCAGGACGTCCAGGCGCGGGTGGTCGGCGCGGACGGCCTCGGCGAGCGCGCGGGTCTCGGCGAGCGAGGACAGGTCGGCGCGGTACCAGGAGGCCTTGCCGCCGATCTCCTGGAGGGTCGCCTCGCCGCGCCGGTCGTCCCGTCCGTGGACGAGGATCGTGGCGCCCTCGGCGGCCAGTTCGGCGGCCAGGGCGCGACCGAGCCCGTCGGTCGCGCCCGTGATGAGGATGGTCTGCTGATCGATGGGACGCATGTTCTCCATGGTGCCCGGCGCGCGCGGCGGTCAGGGACGGTCGAGGAAGTCCCGGACGAGCTTGACGAACTCGTCGGGCCGCTCGGCCATCGCCACGTGGCCGGTGTCGAGCTCGGCGTACTCGCTGCCGCTGATGCCCGCGGACAGCTCCCGGTGGTTCTCGACGGGGATCGTCTGGTCGCGGGTCGCCCCGATGACCAGGGTGGGCGCCGCGACCCGGGGCAGCAGCGGCCGGATGTCGAGCCGCGCGACCAGGTCGATCTGCCGAAGCCGGTCGTCGTTCAGCTCCATGAACGCGTGCTGCTGCTCGACCGCGTCGTGCCCGATCCGGTTGAGGAACGCGCGGCTGAACGCGGTGAGCGTCGCGAACCGTCCGAAACTCTCGGGGCTGTCGGCGAGGCTCGACCAGAGGACCATGTGCTGCCGGACGTACTCGTCGCCCGCGTGGGACAGGCCCGCGACGGGCGCCAGCCGCCGGACGAGGTCCGGTCGCAGCGCCGCGGCCGCGACGGCGGTCGGGGCGCCGAGCGAGAACCCGACCACGTCGGCGGGGCCCGTGTCGGCCTCCTCGATCACGGCGTTGACCTGCGCGCCGAGCCCCTCGATGGTGAGCGGGGAGCCGTCGTCGCGGGCGGGGTCGCTGCCGGAGAGGTCGGGCAGGACGACGGTGCGGTGATCGGTGAACCGGTCGAGTATCTGGTCCCACATGGCCGAGCCGGGCCCGACGCCGTGCACGAGGACGAGCGCGGGCCCGGAGCCCTCGACGCGGTAGGGGACGGTGGCGTTTCCAACTGTGACCTTCAGCATGGCGGTCGTCCTTCTCAGTGGTGTCGCTGGACGCCGTCAACGCTCGCAAGGCCGGGCCGCGATGAGAATCGGACGGTTCTGGCTAGGACAACCGGTCCCAGTCTCAGCTCTACGGGCATTCCGGACGGAGCGGAATCATGGGGGCATGGAGATGGACCGCAAGGAGCTCGCCGACTTCCTCCGCCGCTCCCGCGAGCGGCTGCGCCCGCAGGAGGTCGGGCTGGCGGCGGGCCCCCGGCGCCGCACCCCGGGGCTGCGCCGCGAGGAGGTGTCGCAGCTCGCCGGCATGTCGGCGGACTACTACATGCGTCTTGAGCAGGCCCGCAGCCCGCAGCCGTCCACGCAGCTGCTCGGCGCGCTCGCCCGCGCGCTGCGGCTCACGATCGACGAGCGCGACCACCTGTACGTCCTCGCCGGGCACCGCCCGCCCGCCGGGCCGTTCGCGGGCGAGTACGTCCGGCCGAGCATGCTGTACCTGCTGGACCGGCTGCACGAGACGCCGGCGCAGATCATCGGCGACCTCGGGGACCTGCTGGCGCAGAACGCGCTGGCCGAGGCCCTTTTCGGATGCGTCTGCACGGTGGAGGAGCCCAACCGGAACATCGTTTGGCGGTGGTTCACCGACCCGTTCGTCCGGGAGGCGTACCCGGAGGAGGAGCATGAGCCGCACGGCCGCCGGCACGTCGCCCAGCTGCGGGCGGCCGTCGCGCGGCGGGGCAACGACGCGGCCGCGTCCGCCCTGGTCGAACGGCTGCACGCGGCCAGCGACGAGTTCACCCGGGTCTGAGAACGGCACGAGGTCGCCGTCGAGCGCACCAGCCGGCTGAAGGTCGTGCACCCGGAGGTCGGCTTCATCGAGTTCGACACCGAGGCGCTGCTGACCCCGGCCGAGGACCAGCGGCTCTTCGTGTTCACACCGCCGCCCGGCACCGGCAGCATCGAGTCCCTCGACCTGCTGCGCGTCATCGGCCCGGAGACCGCGCACCGCAGCCACCGCTGACCGGCGTCACCCGGCGGTGAGCCGCCACAGGGACGTGGTCTCGGCGGCGCGGGCCGCGTGGAGGGGGTCGTCGGGATCGGCGGCGCGCGGGTGGCGCGGCGCGGTGTCGAGCCTGCCCGCGACCCGCAGGCCGGACGAGGCGATCATCTCCAGGAGCTCGTCCCGCGTGCGGAGGCCCAGGTGCTCGGCCAGGTCGGAAAGGATCAGCCAGCCTTCCCCGCCCGGTTCGAGGTGGTCGGCGAGCCCGGACAGGAAGCCGCGCAGCATCCGGCTGCCCGGATCGTAGACGGCGTGCTCCAGGGGGGTGCTGGGCTTGCCCGGAACCCAGGGAGGGTTGCAAACGGCCAGACCGGCGCGTCCGTCCGGGAAGAGGTCGGCTTGCACGACCTCGACGTTCACACCTAGACGCTCAACGTTCTCCTGGGCGCAGGCCAGCGCGCGCGGGTCCTGGTCAGTGGCGACGACGTGCTCAATGCCACGACGTGCCAGTACCGCTGCCAGGACGCCCGTACCGGTTCCTATGTCGAAAGCCGTTTTCGTCGGCGGAAGCGGTGCCTCGCCCACCAGGTCTACGTACTCGCCTCTGATCGGCGAGAAGACGCCGTAGTGGGGGTGTATACGGTCGCCGCCAAGCGCCGGGATCGAGACGCCCTTCTCGCGCCATTCGTGGGCGCCGATCAGGCCGAGCAGTTCTCGCAGTGAGGTGATGTAGGGCTGGTCGTCCGGCCCGTAGGCCTCCGTGCAGGCGTCCTGGACGTCCGGGGCCCGCCGTAGCGGAATCACGTGACCGGGGTCGAACGGTATGAGCAGCATGCCGAGCGTCCGCGCGCGCTGGGCGCGTGCCTGCCGGTACAGGTGGAACGCCTGCGCGCGGTCCGGTTCGGGCTTGTTCTTGCGCCGCCGTGGGGGACGGTCGATCCGGCGTGCCATGGCCTTGAGAAGCTGCCGCGCGTTCTGGAAGTCACCGCGCCACAGAAGCGCGGTGCCTTCGCACGCCAGGCGATAGGCGTCGTCCGCGCGCGTCTCGTCGTCGGCGACCACGATGCGCCGGGGCGGCGGGGCGCCGCTCTCCGACCGCCAGCGGACGCGATGGTCCCGGCCGCCCTCCTGCCAGGAGATCTCGTCCACAGGAGTACCGTATCGGCGTGCGTCTACCTGGGGCCTTGCATGCCGCCAACGAAGGCCTCGCCTTCCTGCTGGAACTCGCCGCCATCGCCGCGCTCGCCTGGTGGGGCTTCACGACCGGCGGGAACGTTCTGGTCAACATCGTCCTCGGGCTCGGTGCGCCCGCGGCCGCGATCGTCCTGTGGGGCATGTTCGCCGCGCCACGGGCCCGCTTCAAGATCCCGCTGCCGCTCGTGCTGCTGGTGAAGGCCGCCGTGTTCGGCGCCGGCGCGCTCGCCTTCCACGGCGTCGGCCACACCGCGGCGGCCGTCGCCTTCGCGGTGATCGCCCTGGTCAACACCGCCCTCGCCACCGCCGACCGCGACGCCCACTTCCGCATGGCCGCCGAGTGAGGCGGCCGCCGGCCCGCCCTCAGGCGAGGTCGGCGCTGGAGAGGTGCGCGGACGTCTCGGCCAGCCTGTGCAGCGCCGCCTCTGACGGCGAGCCCGGTTCGGCCGCGTAGAGCATGAGGCGGCTGAGGTCGGGGTCGCCGGGCAGGTGCAGGGTCTCGAACGGCAGGACGAGCCGTCCCACCTCGGGATGGTCGATGCGGGCCTCGCCGTTCGTCAGGTCCGTGACGTGGTGCGCCGACCACAGGCGGCCGAACTCCGGGCTCCGCTCCCGCAGGCAGTCGATGACCGCGCGCAGGTGCGGGTCGTCCGGGTCCTGGCCGGAGCGGAAGCGCAGGTAGGCCGCGTTGCGGCGGGCCACCGCCGGCCAGTTGCCGCCCAGCCGGGCCTTGTAGTCGGGGTTCAGGTGGATCTGGTGCGACCAGGTCCGCTCGTCCGGCGGGACGTTCGCCAGGTCGACGAACACGGCGGCGGTGAGCCGGTTCCACGCGACCACGTTCGTGTAGTGCCCGACGACGTAGGCGGGCGCGTGCGTGAACGCGTCGAGCAGGTGCTGCAGCGGGGCCCGCAGGCGCGGAGGCGCGGTGAGGGGCGCGCGGCGCGGCGGGTGGGCGAGCCGGTGCAGGTGGGCGTGCTCGTCGCCGTCCAGCCGCAGCGCCCGCGAGATCGCGTCCAGGACCTCGGTGGACACGCCGTCGGCCGTGCCCTGCTCCAGCCTGATGTAGTACGCGACGCTGACCCCGGCGAGCTGCGCCAGCTCCTCGCGCCGCAGGCCGGGGACGCGCCGCCGCGTCCCGTAGGAGGGCAGGCCGGCGTCGTCGGGACGGAGCCGCGCCCTCCGCGACTTGAGGAACTCGCCGAGTTCGCCGTTGCGCGCCATGCGGCCGAGGCTATCCGGGGCCGCCTCGCGCGAGGACCGACGGGTCAGGCGGTCCTGGTGGTGATGTCACCGTTGCTGGTGCTGACGTCGAGCCGGTACTCGGCGGACGGGTCGTTCGGAATGCCGAGCCGCCGGTCTCCGTCGCCGGTGTGCGTGCTCACGCGGTAGCGCCCCGCGGGCATGGTGACCGTGACCTCGCCGTTGTCCGTCTTCGCGCGGACGTCCTGGGGCGCACCGGGCGTGAGGGTGACGTCGCCGTTGGACGTCTCGGCGTCGACACCGCCCTTGAGACCGCTCCCCCGGATCTCGCCGTTGTCGGTCCTGACCTTGATCGGCCCCGCGGCCCCGTCCAGGCGGACCGAGCCCGAATTCGTGGACACATCCACCTTGCCCACCTTCGACAGGGTGATGGAGCCGTTGGAGGTGCTGCCGGACACGGGGACCCCGGCCGGGAGTTCGACCGTGTAGCTCACCGAGCAGCGGGAGCCGCAGCCGCGCAGGGTGAGGACGCCGTTCTCGACCTGGTGCGTGGGCCCGTCGGGCTTGTCCCCGCGGTACTTGACCTCGCGGTGCAGGGTCGTCTTGGACGACCCGCCGCGCAGCGTCACGCCGCCGGACCCGATCTGGTCCAGTCGCACAGCGGTGATCTTGCCCTTCAGCGTGGCGTCGTCCTCGTAGGTGGAAGCGAATGCCACGTCGCATGCGCTGAGGGCGGTCACGCTGACCGCTGCTAGGGCGAGGGCGAGAACTTTGCCACGCACTGAAGCCTCCTGGTCGATCCGGCTGAACGCTGCTGAGCCTAAGGAGACGGGTCCCGGATGGCCGTCACGCCAGGGAGCCAGGTTGGTTCTCCCTCCCAGTGCCTGAGCCTGCTACTGGGAGTAGTACGAACGAGCGGGGACTGGGTAAGCGCGCCCAGCGCAGCGAGGGTCTCTGCCATGACCGCACTCACGACCGCCGTGTCCGCTCCCCCAGAGCGGATGACGTCACGGCACAAGCTGGTACTGACCCTCCTGCTCGGCGCGCAGTTCATGCTCGCCATCGACTTCTCCATCCTGAACGTGGCGATGCCCGTCGTCGGCAGAGGACTGGGCTTCGGGCTGGACGAACTCCAGTGGATCGCCACGGCGTTCGCCCTCCCCGCCGCCGGATTCACGCTGCTGTTCGGCCGCGTGGCCGATCTGTCCGGCCGGCGCCGGATGCTGCTCGCGGGCATGGCGCTCCTGGCCGGAGGGTCCCTGGTCGGCGGGCTGGCCACCTCACCGGCGCTGCTGCTCACCGGGCGCGTCCTCCAGGGCCTCGCCACGGCGATCGCCACCCCGGCCGCGCTGTCGCTGCTCACCACGTCCTTCCCGGAGGGGCCGCTGCGGACCCGGGCGCTCGGGCTCAGCGGCGCGCTGATGTCGGCCGGGTTCACCGTCGGCGCGATCCTCGGCGGCCTGCTGACCGACCTGCTGAGCTGGCGCTGGGCCTTCCTCGTCAACGTGCCGGTCGCGGTGCTGATCTTCGCGGTCACGCCCGCCGTGGTCGCGGAGAGCCGGTCCCCGGACCGGGCGAGGCTGGACGTTCCCGGCGCGGTCACCGTGACCGGCGGCCTCCTCGCCCTCGTCTACGGGATCACGTCCGCCGGGTCGGCCGGCTGGGGCTCCCCGGCAGCGCTCGGCGCGCTGGCCGCGGCCGCGGTCCTGCTCACCGCGTTCATCCTGGTCGAGCGGCGGTCTCCGGCCCCGCTCGCGCCGCTGGACGTCCTCACCCGCCGCACCGTCACCTGGGGCAACGTGGGTGGGTTCGTCGCGTTCGCCACAGAGACGTCGCTGGTGTTCCTGATGACCCTCTACCTCCAGAAGGTCTTGGGCTTCTCGCCGCTGGCGACCGGGCTGGCGCTCGGCGTCCTCGGCGCCGGGACGTTCGCCGGGGGTGTCGCCGCGCCCCGCCTCATGGGACGGTTCGGCGGCCGGGCGACGCTCGTGTCCGGCCTCGTGCTGCAGGCCGCCGCCACCGCCGCGCTGCTGGGCCTCGGGGAGTCGCGCGGCGCCCTCGGCCTGCTGCTCGCCGCCACCGCCGTCGGGGGGTTCGGGAACCTCGTCGCGATCGTCGCCTTCATGGGGATCGCGACGTCCGGGCTGCCGGACCGCGAGCAGGGCCTCGCGACCGGGCTCGCCACGATGACGCAGCAGGTCGCGATCACCCTCGGCATCCCGGTGATGAGCGCGGTGGCCACGGCGAACGCGTCCGTCCTCGGCGGCGTCCGCACGGCGACGGCCGTGAACGTCGCCGTCGTCCTCGCGGGAGCGGCCCTCGCCGGCGCGTTCCTGCGCCGTTCGTAGGGGACCGCCGTGGATCTCGAACTCGAAGGCAGGGTCTACATCGTGACCGGCGCGTCCGCCGGGATCGGCGAGGCGACCGCCGCCCTCCTGGCCCGCGAGGGGGCCCGGGTCGTGCGGGTGGCCCGCTCCCCCGTCGACGTGGCCGCCGACCTCACCCGGCCCGACGCCGCGCAGCACGTCGTGGACGTCGCGCTGGAACGGCACGGACGCCTGGACGGCCTCGTCAACAACGCGGGCGCCCTCGAATCCCGGATCGGGTTCCTCGACGTCACCGACGCCCAATGGCACGCGACGTTCGAGCTGAACCTGCACGCCGCCGTGCGCATGGCCCGTGCCGCGCTGCCCGCGCTCATCGACCAGGGGGCAGGGAGCATCGTGCACGTCTCAAGCGAGGCCGCCCGTTTTCCCGATACGCCACTGGTCGACTATGCGGCGTCCAAGACGGCGCTCCTGTCGGTGTCCAAGACGCTGGCGGGGGAGTTTGGGCGATGCGGGATCCGCTCCAACGTCGTCGCGCCTGGCCCGACCCGCACGCGGCTGTGGGACGAGCCCGGAGGGTTCGCCGACCAGCTCGCCGACCAGTACGGCCTACCGGTGGAGGAGGCGATCCAACGATTCGTCCAGGACGAACGGCGGCTCCCCACCGGACGCCTTGGCACACCCCAGGACGTCGCACGGGTCATCACTTTCCTGCTGTCACCGCTGGCCGCCCAAGTTACCGGCGCCGAATGGGCCGTGGACGGGGGAGCGCTACGGCAACTCTGAGCCTGCGTGCCGGACGTCACGGGCGTCCGGCACGCTGCCCCTCTTCCGACACAGACCGGAAGGCCAGGTCAGGCCGGAACCTTGTCGAGGAACCCGGTGACCCGGTCGAAGCGGCCCTCGTCGTCGAACGTCGCCACGTCGAAGCCGACCACGATCGCCTCGCCGCCCTCCGGACCGAGCTCCCAGGTGAAACGGGCCACGTTGTGGTGGGCGTCCACCGTCCCCGCCGCACGGAACACCAGGCCGGGGAACTGCTGCTGGGCGGCTCCGACGAACGCGTCGATCGCGTCGCGCCCCTCCGCCACGCCGAGCGGGTCCACGTAGACGGGGCTCTCCGTCCACAGCTCGTCGATCGCGGCGCGCCGGGCGGCCGGGTCGGTCTCGTTCCACACGGCCAGGTAGCGCTCGACCCGCTGCTGCACATCGCTCATGTCATGACTCCCATCTGGTTCTTCGGGTTCGTCGCCCCGATGACCTCTACGGTGCCGGGCCCGCGGCGGAAGATCGATTACCTGGGAGGTCATGCCCGCGCGGCC
>NZ_JBEUPA010000080.1:0-36587 GCF_040492065.1 Actinomadura sp. NPDC000929
GCGCGGCCGCTCGGGCGCCCGCAAGGTGCGGCGCACCGCGGGCCTGCTCATCGTGGCGGCGCTCGTCGCGACCGGCGGCGCCACCGTCCCCGAGCCGCCCGAGGCCGGCTGGGCGAGCCCCGGGCTCGTCGGCGGCGGCGGGTGGCCGTTCGCGGGCGTCCCGCTCTCCCCCGACCAGGCCGAGGGGGCCTCCTACCTGCCGGGAAGCTCGGTCGTCAGGCTCGCGGACGGGCGGGTCCGGCTCGTCCCGTCGGGCGGCGAGGCGCCGATCACCGTGGACGCCTCCGACCCGCGGGTGGACCGGGCGGTCCGGTCCGACGGCGCGTGGCTGGCGCAGGGGACCGTCCCGGGCGGCGCGACGAACGACGCCTACCGCGACATGGCGACGCGCGCCCTGCTCGACCTCCGGCTCCTCACCCGCCCGAACGGCGCGTCCCTCGCGTCCTGGTACTCGAAGTGGCGGTACTGCTGGCCCCGCGACTCGGCGTTCACCGTGGCAGCGTTCACCGCCACCGGGCATCCGGCCGAGGCGCGCCGCGTCCTGTACTTCCTCGCCCGGGCGCAGCACGACAACGGCATGTGGGCCGCGCGGTACAACGCCGACGGGACGGCCGTCGCCGATGGCCGCGCCCCGCAACTCGACTCGCTCGGCTGGGTGTTGTGGGCGACGTGGTTCTACGGCGTCCGGACCGCGGACCAGGACGACCTGCCCACGCTGTGGCCGATGGTGCGGCGCGCCGCCGACCACCTGGCGCGCTCCCTCGACGCCGAGGGGCTCCCGCCCGCCTCGTCCGACTACTGGGAACGCGACCACCGGCGCGAGCAGGACCCGCGCCGCCCGACGCTCGGCGTGGTCGGCCCCGCGCTGGCGGGGCTGCGCGCGGCGGCCGACCTCGCGCGGATGCGCGGCGAGGGCGCCAAGGCGACGCAGTGGCGGCACGCCGCGCGGCGGCTCTCGGACGCGGTGGCCAGGCAGTTCGCCCCCTACGGCTACCCGCGCTCCCCCGTCCCCGGCGGGCTGATGGACACCTCGGTGACATTTCTCGCACCGCCGTTCGCGCCGGCCGATCAGGGCGTGACCACCGCGATCGCGGACGCCGCGCGCAAGCAGGCGCTGCCGAACGGGGGCGTCCTGCCGGGCGAGCGCTGGTCGGGCGACCCCGACGTCGCCTGGACGCCGGAGACCGCGCTGTTCGGGCTGAACGCGGCCGCGTCGGGCCGGAGGGACGAGGCGCTGCGGCGGCTCGACTGGCTCTCGGCGCACCGCACGTCCCTGGGCGTCCTGCCGGAGAAGGTCGGCGTGACGGGCAGGCCCGCGGGCCCGGCTCCCCTGGGCTGGACGGCGTCGCTGGTCCTGCTGAGCCTTTCCGCGCTGGACCGGCCGCTCCCCGTCCCGTGAGGTGAGGCCCTAGCCGAACTGCTCGTACCCGAGCTTCAGCACGAGGGCTGAGACGACGCAGAGCAGGACGGCCCGAACGAATCCGGCACCCCGGTTGATCGCCATGTGGGCGCCGAGCTGCGCGCCGACGATGTTGCAGACCCCCATGGCCAGCCCGATGGCCCACAGCACGTGGCCCTGCGCCGCGAACACCGCGAGGGCGCCCAGGTTCGTGCCGGTGTTGATGATCTTCGAGGTGGCGGAGGCGTCGACGAAGTCCATGCCGAGCAGCACGGTGAAGGCGATCACCAGGAACGTCCCGGTGCCCGGCCCGAGGAGCCCGTCGTAGAAGGCGATCGCGACGCCCGGGACGAGGACGGCGGCGGCGACCCGGCGGCGCGTCCGCAGCACCGGCCGCGGGAGCCGGCCGAGGTTCGGCCTGAGCACCACGATCGCGGCCACCGCCAGCAGGACGACCATGATGACGGGTTTCAGCACGTCCGAGGAGATCGCCGCCGCGCAGAGGGCGCCGCCGGCGGCGCAGCAGACCGCGAGCAGGCCCGCCGGGAGGGCCACCCTGACGTCCGGCTTGGCCTTGCGCGCGTAGGCGACGGCGGCGGACGCGGTGCCCGCGATCGAGCCCAGCTTGTTGGTGGCGAGCGCGGCCGCGACCGGCTGCCCGGGGTTGAGCAGCAGCAGCGCGGGCAACTGGATCAGCCCGCCGCCTCCCACCACGGCGTCGACCCAGCCCGCCGCGACGGCGGCGGCCAGCAGCAAGACGACCTGCTCGGCGTGCACGGGGGCTCCCGGGGGTAAGGAGTGAAACTCAGATCACCGATTACCCTAGCGGTCCGCCTCCTCCGGCCGGCGGCCGCCTCCCCCGCCCCCGGCACGCCGCTCCCTTCAGGAGGTCGGCCACTCGCTGGCGAGCACCGCCCAGACCTGGACGTCGCGACGGTCGCCGTCGAGGACGAACGCCTGCCGCAGGACGCCCTCGCACGTCATCCCGAGGCGCTCCGCCACGGCCGCGCTCGCGGTGTTGCGCGGGTCGCACAGCCACTCCACCCGGTGCACCCCCCGCACGCCGAACGCCCAGTCGATCATGATGCGGACGGCCTTGGTGATCAGCCCGCGCCCCCGGACCTCGGCCGCGAGCCAGACGCCCGCCTCGCAGACGCCCTGCGCGGCGTCGAACGTCCGGAAGACCGTGCCGCCCTGGAGGACCCCGTCCACCCAGATGCCGTAGAGGCGGCCCTCGTCCCTGGCCTGCCTGTGGGCGTAGGCCTGGAGGAGCTCGCGGGCGCTCGCCTCGTCCACCACGGTCCGGGCCCAGGGGATGTACTGGTCGATCTCTCCGCGGACCCGGTCGGCGTGCTCGGCGAACTCGGCCGCCTGCCAGGGCTCGAACGGGCGCAGCTCGGCGCCCTCGGCGAGCGTGCGAGCGAACATGGGGGACCTCCCGGGGAGTACGTACCGAACGTTTGTTATGTATTCTACGGGCATGCCCGCCCGAGGTGATCACGACGCCCGCCGCCAGGACGTGTCCGAGGCCGTCTGGCGCGTCCTGGCCGGTCGCGGCTTCGGCGGCCTGACCCTGCGCGCGGTCGCGGCGGAGATGGGCGCCTCCACCGGACTGCTCACGCACTACTTCCCGAACAAGAGGGCCCTCGTCGCCTACGCCCTCGACCTCGCCGAGGAGCGCACCGCGAACCGCCCCCTCCGCGAGGCCCCGCCCGGCCTGGCGTCCCTGCGCGCCGCGCTCCTGGACGTCCTGCCGCTGACCCCCGCCGCCTCGGCCATGAACCGGATCTGGGTGAGCTCCTGGGACGTCGCGCTGGCCGACCCCGAACTCGGCGAGCGCCAGCGGCTCCGCTACGAGAACTGGCGCGCGCGGCTCCGCCCCCACGTCGCCGCCGCCGTCGAGCGCGGCGAACTGCCCGCGGGGCCCGGCCCGGACGACACCGTCGCGGCCGCCGCCGCGTTCACGCACGGCCTGGTCGTCCATGCCCTGTTCGCCCCGGACGCCTACCCGCCCGCCCGCCAGGCCGCGATGCTGGACGCCTTCCTGGCCGCACTGGCCGCGCCGGCCGGCCTCCCCGCGACTCCCGGCGGGGAGGGATGATGTCCCGATGACCGAGCCGCGCACGCTGCGCTGCCCCCGCCACCTCGGCATGATCCTCGCCGGGGTCGCCATCGCCGCCCTCTTCGGCGTCGTGGCGGTCCAGAAGGCCCTCGACGGCGCCGGCGCCCCGGCATGGGCCGCCGCAACCGCCTGCTTCGCCCTCGCGGCCGGAGCCGTCCCCCTGCTGCGGACGCGCATGATCCTGGACGCGGAGGCCCTCACCCTCGTCACGGGGTACGGCCGCCGCCGGTTCGCGTGGACGGAGATCACCGAGATCAGCGCGGACGCCTACCAGGGCTTCTGGCTGCTCCAGGTCCGGTCCGAGGAACGCGAGCGCCAGGCCGCCTTCTTCCCCGTCCGGCCGGCGTCGATGCCCGTGGACCAGGGCACCCGCTTCCGTGAGCCGTCCGGCGACACCCCCTACGGCCTCTACCGGCTGCACGCCGAGCTCAGCGAGGAATGGCGGCGCCTCGCCCCGCCCCGCGCGCGGAGCCGCGGCGGCCCGGGCTCCGCTGGGCCATCCTGGTCCCATGAAGATCAGGACCCGCGCCCTCGGTGACGACTTCGCCGCCCCCATCGACGACCGCTATCTCGAGGACTACACCGCCGGCACGACCTACGAGTACGGCCACGTCACCGTGGACGAGGCGGAGATCGTCGAGTTCGCCCGCCGCTTCGACCCGCAGCCCATCCACGTGGACCCGCAGTTCGCCGCCTCCGGCCCGTTCGGGGGCATCATCGCCAGCGGCTGGCACACCGGCTCGATCATGATGCGGCTGTTCGCCGACCACTTCCTGTCCCGGGTCGCCAGCCTCGCCTCCCCCGGCGTGGACGAGCTGCGCTGGCCCGCTCCCGTCCGTCCTGGCGACACCCTGCGCCTGCGCGTCGCCGTCCTGGAGGTCCGCCCGTCCCGTTCCAAGCCGGACCGGGGCGTCGTCAGCACCCGCGCCGAACTTCTCAACCAGGACGACCAGGTCGTCCTGCACACCCTGCCGGCGAACCTCCTGGGCCGCCGCACGGCCTGATCACCGCGCGCCCTCCCGCACCGGCGGCGGCGCGGCGGCGGGCGCCGGGACCGCGGGCTCGGGCAGCGTCCGGAACAGCAGCCAGGCCAGCGCGGGCAGCGCGATGAGCGGCGCGAGGGCGACGCGCAGCGACGCGGCGTCGGCGACGGCTCCGAGGACGGGGCTCGCGAGTCCGCCGACGCTGACGGTCAGGCCGAGGGTGACGCCGCCGGCGGTGCCGACGCGCGTGGGCAGGTAGTCCTGCCCGAGGGTGACCTGCAGCGAGAACGGGACGTAGAGGCCGGCGGAGGTCAGCGCGACGAACAGGTAGAGCGCCGGGCCGGGCACGAGCACGATGCCCGCCACGGCGACCACGGTCAGCAGGTACGACCAGCGCACGACGGTGACCCGGTCCCAGCGGGCGGCCAGGGAACCGCCCGCCACGGTGCCCACTGCGCCCCCGGCGTACAGGACGAACAGCGCCGCCGTGCCCGCCGCCACTCCCCCTCCAGTGCGCTGCCGCGCGTAGAACGAGATGAACGTGCTCAGCCCCACGAACACGATCGACCGGCAGACCACGGCGAGCGACAACTTGAGGAAAGAGCGTGCATCGTCCACACCGGCCGTCGTGGTCGTGCGCGCGCCGGAGGCCGTCCCCTCAAGGGCGCGCAGGACGGGCAGGCACACGACGCTGCCCACGAGTGCCGGCACCACGAGGAACGGCGTGCAGCGCAGGCCGCCGGTCGCGACGACCGCCGCGACCAGAAGCGGCGCGAGCGCGAACCCGACGTTGCCGCCGACGGAGAACCAGCTCATCGCCGTGTGGCTCCCCCTGCTCGCCTTCCGCGCGACCCGGGCGGACTCGGGGTGGTACGCCGCGACCCCGATCCCGGAGATCGCCACGAAGGCCAGGGTGGGGGCGTAATCGCCGCTGAGGCCGCTCAGAGCGATCCCCGCTCCCCCCAGAAGCGTGCTCAGCGGAAGCAGCCAGGGCATCGCCCACCGGTCGGTGAGCGCCCCGAACAGCGGCTGCGCCACCGAGGACAGCAGCGACGCGGCGAGCACGATGCCCGAGGCGGCCGCGTAGGTGTAGGCGCGCTCGGCCACGAAGAACGGGACGAGCGCCGTCACGGACCCCTGGTAGACGTCCACGCACGCATGTCCGGCGGACAGCAGGAAGACCGGCCGCCCGTCCCGCCGACGGGTCGCTTCTCTTGGATTCGATGACACGTCCCTCATGCTCGCGCCGGAGACCGGTGTCGGACTTCCGATAATCTGCCAACCAATGCAGGAAAGCCGCCATCAACCGATCGCGCCGACCCGAGCGCGTTCGCTGGCGCCGGGCGCCGCCATCGACGCCCACCGCCACGACGACCACCAGATCGCCTACGCCGGACGGGGCGTGGTCGCCGTCACCACCGGCGCGGGCTCCTGGGTGGCGCCCGCCGACCGCGCCATCTGGATCCCCGCCGGGGCCGTCCACGCCCACCAGGCCCACGGCGAGCTCGAACTCCACCTGGTCGGGCTGCCCGCGAGCCACAACCCGCTCGGGCTGGACGAGCCGGCGGTGCTCGGGGTCAGCCCCCTGCTGCGCGAACTGATCCTCGCCTACACCCGCGACCCGGACGGCGACACCCCCGCCCGGGTCCGGCTGCGCGCCGTCCTGCTGGACCAGCTGCGCGTCTCGTCCCAGCAGCCCCTGCACCTGCCCGCCCCGACCGTCCCGCAGCTCAGGGCGCTGTGCGGCATCCTGCACGCCGACCCCGCCGACAACCGCACGCTCGCCGAACTGGGCAGGGAGGTCGGCGCGAGCGACCGCACCCTCTCCCGGCTCTTCCGGAGCGACCTCGGGATGACGTTCCCGCAGTGGCGCACCCAGCTGCGCCTCTACCACGCCCTGATACTCCTGGCCGAGAACACCCCGGTGACCACCGTGGCCCACCAGTGCGGCTGGTCGTCCGCCAGCAGCTTCATCGACGTCTTCCGCCGTGCCTTCGGCCACACCCCGGGCGCCCACCACCCCGCGTGAGCGGCTCCGGGGACGGGTCAGCCCTTCAGGAAGTCCAGGAGGTCGGCGTTGAACCTCTCCTTGTCGCCGGGCACGAGCGCGATCCCGTGCGAGGCCCCCTCGTACACCTTCAGGTCGGCGTTCGGAATGATCTCGACGGCCTTGCGGGCGGTCGCGTCGATCGGGACGATCTGGTCGTCGTCGCCGTGCACGATCAGCGTCGGGACGTCGAACTTGCGCAGATCCTCGTGGAAGTCGGTGAAGCCGAAGGCGTCGACGCACTTCACGCCGGCCTGGAGGCTCTCCTGCATGCCCATGAACCAGAACGCGTCCCGGTTGCCCTGGGTGACCTTGTTGCCCGGCCGGTTCGCGGAGAAGAACGCCTCCGAGGCGTCCTTCCAGTACTGCGAGCGCTCGCGCAGGATGCCGTTCTTGATGTCTTCGAACGCCTGCTCGGGCACGCCCTCGGGGTTGTCGCCGGTCTTGAGCATGGACGGCGTGATCGCCGACAGCAGGACGGCCTTGCGGACCCGCCCGGTGCCGTGCCGCCCGATGTAGCGGGCCAGCTCGCCGCCGCCCATCGAGTGCGCGACCAGCGTGACGTCCCGCAGGTCGAGCCGGTTGATCAGGTCGTTGAGGTCGTCGGCGAAGGTGTCGAAGTCGTAGCCGTCGAACGGCTGGCTGGAGCGCCCGTGCCCCCGGCGGTCGTGGGCGATGCCGCGGTAGCCGGCGTCGGCCACCGCCTTCATCTGGTCCTCCCACGCGTCGGCGTTCAGCGGCCAGCCGTGGATGAAGAGCACGGGCTGCCCGCTGCCCCAGTCCTTGTAGAAGATCTCGTTGCCGTCGCGCGTGGTGACGAATGCCATGCTCGAACCCCCGTAGCGTCTCGTGGACACGTCGGCCGGACCGACCGCGCCCCCAGCGACGAAACGGCCGTCCAGCAACCAGCCGCACCGATACCCTCACGACCGCCCAGAACGCCCAATGAGCAGTCGAAGTGTCTTTACCTCCAAGCCCAGCCTTGGGGAGATCGAACGGAATCCATGGATTGACGAGGGTCGTCCTCGGCGCGCAGCCTGTCGAGGGGGCCTTCGACCAGGGAGCGGCCGTGACGGCAGAACAGGACGCCGGCCTGAACCGCGAGGCCGATGCCGCCGACCTCCTGCGCGCCGAACGCGCCGACCTGATCCAGCACCCCGGCGGCACCCTGCTTGAGCATCTCCAACGGGTGCACGCTCTGCTGGAAGCCTGGGGTGCGCGGCCCGCCCTTCGTCTTGCTGGGCTGTGCCACGCCTTCTACGGAACCGACGGTTTCCCCGTCGCGCTCGGCTCCGTTCACCGGCGCCAGGAACTGAGCGAGGTCATCGGCACCGAAGCCGAGGACCTCGTCCACCTCTACGCCGGCTGCGACCGTGCCCGCACGTACCCGTCCCTGCACCAGCCCGACGGCGCCTTCACCGACCGCTTCACCGGGTCGGTGTCTCGTCCCTCACCACGGCAGCGCCGGGACTTCGCCGAACTCACCGTCGCCAACGAACTGGACGTCATCCGCACGGCCGCCCTGGACGGATCCCAGATCACGGAGCTTCTCGACCTGTTCGCCGCCTGGCGGCCCCTGCTGAGCGCCGCGGCTTCCCTGGCAGTCGAGGAGACCGCGCGGCGCCGGGTACCCCCGCCGGCATGATCGCTCGCGGCACCGCGAGCGGCCGGCGGCTCTCGTTCAGGCGCACAGCTGGGCGGCCAGGGTGGCGTGGACCCATTCCTCCCAGGCGTCCGGCGCCCAGCCGCGGTCCTGGACGAAGAGCAGGTACAGCTGCGGGCTGAGCAGGCCGAACAGCAGGTCGGCGGCCAGCTCGGCGGACACGCCGGGGCGCGCGTCGGGCTTGCCGACCAGCGCCTCGGCCGCGGCGCGCTGAACGGTGTAGCGGGGGTCCGGCCCGTCGGGCCACTGCGCGGCGATCTGCGGGTCGGCGGCGCCGGCGGCCGCGATCATCGACATGATCGGGGCGACCCGGCCGAGGATCTCGACGGTGCCGCGCACGTGCTCGCGCAGCTGGACGGCCGCGGTGGGCGCGGCGCACGCGGCGCGGAACCACTCCCGCTCCAGGGTGGCGACCGGCTCGGCGTCCCCCGCGATGGACACGTCCACGACGTCCTTGAACAGCGCGCGCTTGGTGCCGAAGACGAAGTACACCGTCTGGACGGCCACCCCCGCGCGGTCGGCGACCTCCTGAAGGCTCGTCGCCCCGTAGCCCTGCGCGACGAAGAGCTCCCGCGCCGCCTCGATGACCTTCGCCCGGGTGCGGCGGGAGCGCTCGGCCCGCTTGTCCGGCCGCTTGACGGTGTCCATGGCGGGAGTATATCTCTAGAGTCCATCACTAGAGTTAACCTCTAAAAAGTTCGGACCCGCAGCGAAGGAGACAGGATGCACACCGTCGTCAACGTCCAGCAGGCCGAGGCGTGGAACGGGTGGGAGGGGGCGGCCTGGGCCGACGACGCCCCGCGGTACGACGCGATGATGGGCGGCTTCAACCGGCCCCTTCTGGACCGGGCCGCGATCGCCGAGGACGAGACCGTCCTGGACATCGGGTGCGGCACCGGGCAGCTCACCCTGCTCGCCGCGCGACGGGCGGCGCGGGCGCGGGCGGTCGGCGTCGACATCTCCGGCCCCATGCTGGCCCGCGCCCGCGCCGACGCGGCGGAGCAGGGCATCGCCAACGTGCGGTTCGACCAGGCCGACGCGCAGGCCCACCCCTTCGACGAGGAGGGCTTCGACGTCGTCGTCAGCCGCGGCGGCGTCATGTTCTTCGCCGATCCCGCCGCCGCGTTCGCCAACATCGCCCGCGCGCTGCGGCCCGGCGGCCGGATGGCGTTCATCGTGCCGCAGGCCGGCGGCCCCGACAGCGAGTACGCCAGGGCCACCGCCGCTCTCGCGCCGCTGATGCGCCGCCCCTCGCCCGCGGCCCGCGGCATGGGCTCCCTGTCCGACCCCGACCGCATCCGCCGGGTACTGCACCAGGCGGGGCTGACGGACGTGGACACGAGCCCCGTCCAGGCGCCGATGGACTACGGCCGCGACCCCGGCGACGCCGCGGACTTCATCCTCGGCCAGGGCCCGGTCCGCTACAACCTCCAGGACGCGGACCAGACCGCTGTCGCGCACGTCCGCCAGGAGCTCCAGGAAGCACTCGCGGCCTACGAGACTCCGGGCGGCATCCGCATCCGCGGCTCCGTATGGCTGGTGAGCGCCACCCGCCCCTGACGTCGATCGCGGCCTGGTCAGCCTTCCGGATAGAAAAGGAAAAGGGTGCAGCCGGTCGACGTCTGCGGGACGTGGGAAGAACCCGCGGGGGCATGGATGAACGAGCCGGCCGGGTAGTCCCGGTCGCCGTCGTTGAAGGTGCCGGAGACCACGAAGACCTCCTCAGGACCCGGTTCGTGGACGTCGACCCCCTCCCAGCACGTGTTCGGATCCATCTGCAGGACGAAGGCCTTCGCGCCGTCGTCGCCCTGCCACAGCGGCCGCAGCCGGATGCCCGGGAAGAGTTCGCGGACCGGGGCGTCCTGAACGCTCGCCCACACATAGCCGGGCATGCTCTGTTCCGTCGTCATGGGGCCAGCATGGCGACCGGCGCCGCGTCCGGCCGAGTGTCAGGAAAGACATCTTGCGGTACTTTCATGCCATGCATCGCGTGGCGGCGCTCGTCCACCCACCCCAGTCGACCTTCGAGCTCGGCTGCGCGGCCCAGATGTTCGGCGTCGAGCGCGCCGGGCTTCCGGTCCGGTACACCTTCGGCGTGTGCACGGAGCACCCCGGCCCCGTCGCGACACTGGCCGGGTTCGACATGCTCGTGACCGACGGGCTGGACGCGCTCGACGCGGCCGACACCGTGGTCGTCCCGGGCTGGCTGCCCGCCGGCAGACCCCCGTCCCCCGCGGTCGTGCACGCCCTGCGCCGCGCGCACTCCCGCGGCGCGCGAGTGGTCAGCATCTGCTCCGGCGCCTTCGCCCTGGCGCACGCGGGCCTCCTGGACGGGCGGAAGGCGACCACCCACTGGGCCCTGGCCGGCGAGTTCGCCGCCCGCTTCCCGCACGTCCAGGTCGACCCGGACGTTCTCTACGTCGACCACGGCGACGTCGCCACCAGCGCCGGAGCCGGAGCCGGCATCGACCTGTGCATGCATCTGATCCGCTCCGACCAGGGCGCCCGGTACGCCGCCCACGTCGCGAGGACCATGGTGATGCCGCCCCACCGCGAGGGCGGCCAGCTCCAGTACTCGGCGCCGCCGCGCCCCGCGCAGATCGACGGCACGCTGGCGCCGCTCCTGGACTGGATCGCCGAGCGGCTCGGCGAACCCGTGACCATCGAGACCATGGCCGCGCACGCGGGCGTCTCCACCCGCACCCTCGCCCGCCGGTTCGCCGAGCAGCTCGGCACCAGCCCCGGGCACTGGCTGCTCACCCGGCGCATCGCCGCGGCCCAGGACCTGCTGGAGTCCTCCGACCTTCCCCTGGACGCCATCGCCCGCCGCTCCGGCCTCTCCTCGGCCACCAACCTGCGCAGGCGCTTCCTCACCGCCCTGGGCACGACACCGGGCGCCTACCGCCGCACCTTCCGCACTCAAGCGGATTCCGCAGGCGCCCCGGCGTCGTCCAGCACGCAGCCGCCGGAGAGCTAGGCGTCGTCGGACTGGGGAAGGCTCGCCTTGGCCGTCTCGTAGTCGCCGCTCGGGGCCTCGTCGTCCAGGCGGTAGACGAGGTGGACCACGCCGGTGCCGAAGGTCTCGGAGGAGACGAGCTTCAGCGGCAGCGGCGCGTCGGCGTCCTCGAACAGCCGCATCCCCTTGCGCACGGCGATCGGGTGGACCAGCAGGTGCAGCTCGTCGAGCAGGCCCGCTTCCAGAAGCGCGCGGACGACCGAGACCGAACCGCTCATCGCGATGTCCGACGTGCCCGGTTCCTTCTTCAGCGCGGTCACGGCCTCGATGAGGTCGCCCCGGAGCAGCTCGGAGTTGCGCCAGGTGAAGTCGAGGTCCTGGCCGGACACCACGATCTTGCGGGCGTCTCCGAGCTTCCTGGCGAAGTCGGCGTCCTCACCTCCGGCCTTCTCCCGGTCCGGCCACGCGCCCGCGAAGCTGTCGTAGGTCCTGCGGCCGAGCAGGAGGGTGTCGGCCGACCCCAGCTGGGCGTCGACGGCCTGGCCCATCTCCTCGTTGAAGTACGGGAAATGCCAGTCCTGCGGGTCTTCGACGACTCCGTCGAGCGAGATGAACAACCCTGCGGTGATCTTCCGCATCCTGCGACTCCTTCGACAGCCCGGTGGAAAAGGTGCTCACAGGATCTGACCACCGCCGCCCCCGGAACTCATCGGTTCCGGCTGCATCCGGCCGTACGCACTGCCGCCCCGGCGCGGCGGCCTCACCTGAGCGAACGGCTGAAGAGCCGGACGTCCTCCACCAGCAGCTCCGGCACCTCCATGGCCGCGAAATGGCCGCCCCGGTCATACTCCGACCAGTGCCCGACAGAGCCGTCCGGGTCCATCAGGGAGCGGATGGTGGTGTCCGCGGCGAAGACCGCGACCCCCACCGGCACATCCGGCTTCGGGGCGGGCCCGCTCTGCTGCGCCGCGAAGGCCTTCCATGCCCGCATGCCGTCGTAGACGGCGTGCGCGGAGGACGCGCCGGAGCCCGTGAACCAGTAGAGGCTCACGTTGGCGAGAAGCTGGTCCCGGTCCACCGCCGCGTCGGGGAGGTCGATCGCCGGGTCCGTCCACTCGCGCACCTTCTCCACGATCCAGGCCAGCTGGCCGACCGGCGAATCGTTCAGGGAGTACGCCAGCGTCTGCGGTCGCGTCGACTGCAGGGCCAGGTAACCGGTCCCCTCCTCCCTGAACTCGTTGAACTTCCGCGCCCGGGCCCGGTCCGCTCCCGAGAACCGCTCCGGCTCAAGGGCGGGCCCGAACGGCGGGGCAGCGCCCGTCCCGGACAGGTGGACGCCGGCGACCTGCCCCGGAGCGACCAGGGGGAGCATCCCCGCCACCCCCGAGCCGACGTCCGTTCCCTGCGCGACGTACCGCTCGTATCCGAGGCGGCGCATCAGTTCCGCCCACATCCGCGCGACGCCGAAGAGGTTGAAGCCCGCCTCGCCGATCGGGTTGGAGTATCCGTAGCCCGGAAGCGAGGGCAGGACGACGTGGAAGGCGTCGCGGGGATCGCCGCCGTGGGATCGGGGATCGGTCAGCGGCCCGACGGCCTTCATGAACTCGACCGGCGAACTGGGCCAGCCGTGCGTGAGCACGATCGGGAGCGCGCCCGGCTCCGGCGACCGCGCGTGGAAGAAGTGGATCGTCTGGCCGTCGATCTCGGTCGTGAACTGCGGGATCTCGTTCAGCGCCGCCTCCTGCGCCCGCCAGTCGAACCCGGCGGCCCAGTACTCGGCGAGTTCCCGCAGGTATCCGGCCGGCACGCCGCGGCTCCAGTCGTCCACCCCCACGGCCGCCGGCCAGCGCGTCGCGGAGATCCGGGCTCGCAGGTCCTCGATCTCGGCGGCCGGGACGTCGATGCGGAAAGGACGGATGTCGTTCGTCATGGGAAACACGCTACGGGCCAATGCGGAACAGATCGTTCCGCGATTCGCGGCATCATGGAGCGATGATGCGAACCTCGGTCCGGCTGCTGCGGCTGCTGTCCCTCCTCCAGGCCCGGCGCGACTGGACCGGGCCCGAGCTGGCGGAACGCCTCGACGTCACCACCCGGACCGTCCGCAACGACATCGAGCGCCTGCGGGAGCTCGGGTATCCGGTGGACGCGGCCCCGGGGGTCGGAGGCGGCTACAGCCTCGGCACGGCCGCCGTGCTGCCGCCGCTGCTGTTCGACGACGACGAGGCGGTCGCGGTGGCGATCGGGCTCCGGACGGCGGCGACCGGCGCGGTCTCCGGCATCGAGGAGAGCTCGGTCCGCGCGCTCGCCAAGCTGGAGCGCCTCCTGCCGTCGCGGCTGCGCCGCCGCGTCGGCGCGCTCGCCTCGGCGACGGTCGCGCTGCCCGGCTCGCAGCCGCCGGTGGACGCGGCCGTCCTGACCGCGATCGCCGCCGCCTGCCGGGACCACGAGCGCCTGCGCTTCGACTACCGCACGCACGGCGGCGCGACCGGGCCCCGCGTGACCGAACCGCACCGCCTGGTCGCCTCCGGCCGCCGCTGGTACCTCCTCGCCTGGGACCTGGAGCGGGACGACTGGCGCACCTTCCGCGTCGACCGCGTCGTCCTGCGTCCGCCCGCCGGCCCCCGGTTCACGCCCCGGGACATGCCGGACGAGGACGTCACGACCCGCCTCGCCTCCGGCCTCGCGCAGGCCACGTGGGCCTACAGAGCGCGGGTCGTGGTCAACGCGCCGGCCACCGAGATCGCGGCTCGGCTGCCCGCCGGCATCACGGTCGAACCCGGCGAAGACGACACCTGCGTCGTGGAGGTCGGCTCCGACGACCCGTCCATGCTCACCGTCTACCTGGGCATGCTGGGCGCCGACTTCCGGATCGACGAGACCGCGAACCCCGAACTCGCCGACCATCTGCGCGCCCTCGCCGCCCGCTACACCCGCGCCACCGCCCCCGGCCCCAGCGCGGGCACACCGGGAACGTCACCGACGTAGGCGCCCTGCCTCGCGCCGCCGGAAGCTGGGGTCAGAGCTTCTCGATGGTGGCGAAGCGAAGGACCAGGGTGCGGACGCCGTAGTCGCCGCCGAAGTCAACGCTGGCCTTCTCGCCCTTGTCGTAGACGGAGACGACGGTGCCCAGCCCGAAAGCGTCGTGGGTGACCTTGTCGCCTGGCGACAGGGACGGGACCGGACGGTTTCCCGGTGAGCGGGTTCCCGGGCGTTCCGCCATCCGCGACATGGCGGAACCGGACGTGGAGGACGCCTCGCGTTCCCATTCGACGAGGGATTTCGGGACCTCGCCGAGGAAGCGGGACGGCGGGTTGACCTGAGGCGCTCCCCACGAACTGCGCATCGTGGCCCGGGAGACGTAGAGGCGCTGCCGGGCGCGGGTGATGCCGACGTAGGCGAGACGGCGTTCCTCTTCGAGCTCCTTGGGGTTGCTCATGGCGCGCAGGTGCGGGAAGACCCCGTCCTCCATGCCGGTGAGGAAGACGACCGGGAATTCGAGGCCCTTCGCGGTGTGCAGCGTCATCAGGGTGACGACGCCGTGCTCGCTTTCTTCGGGCTGCTCTCCCGGCGGCACGGGCCCGCCCTTCGCGCCCCCGGGAATGGAGTCGGCGTCGGCGACGAGGGCGACCTGCTCCAGGAACTCGGGAAGGCGGCCCTCGGCGGACTCCCCGTCGAGGCGCTCTTCGAACTCGCGGGCGACGGCTTCGAGCTCCTGGAGGTTCTCGATGCGGGTCTCGTCCTGCGGGTCCTTGGACGCCTGGAGCTCGGCCAGGTAGCCGCTGGCCTTCAGCACCTCGGCGATCAGGTCGGCGGGGGCGAGCGACTCGGCGGCGGCGCGCAGCTCGTCCAGCAGGGCGACGAAGTCGCGGACGGCGTTGAGCGAGCGGGTCGCCATGCCGGGGACGTCCTCGGGCGTCCGGAGGGCCTGCCAGAACGAGATGCGCTCGCGGGACGCGTACGCCTCGACGCAGGCCTCGGCGCGGTCGCCGATGCCCCGCTTGGGGACGTTCAGGATGCGGCGCAGGGAGACGGTGTCCTCGGGGTTGGCGAGGCAGCGCAGGTAGGCGAGCGCGTCGCGGATCTCCTTGCGCTCGTAGAACCGGACGCCGCCGACGACCTTGTACGGCAGCCCGACCCGGATGAAGACCTCTTCGAAGACACGGGACTGCGCGTTGGTGCGGTAGAAGATGGCGACGTCGCCGGGACGGGCCTCGCCGTCATCGGTGAGCCGGTCGACCTCGCGGGCGACGAACGCGGCCTCGTCGTGCTCGTTGTCGGCCACATAACCGGTGATCTTGTGGCCCTCGCCCTGGTCGGACCAGAGCTTCTTGGGCTTGCGGTCGGCGTTGCGCTCGATGACGGCGTTGGCGGCGGACAGGATCGTCTGCGTGGAGCGGTAGTTCTGCTCCAGCAGGATCGTGGTGGCGTCGGTGTAGTCGCGCTCGAACTCGAGGATGTTGCGGATGGTCGCGCCGCGGAAGGCGTAGATCGACTGGTCGGCGTCGCCGACGACGCACAGCTCGGCGGCCCCGACGCCCTCCACCGGCGCGGTCAGCTCGCGGACGAGCTCGTACTGCGCGTGGTTGGTGTCCTGGTACTCGTCCACCAGGACGTGCCGGAAGCGGCGCCGGTAGTGCTCGGCGGCCTCCGGGAACACCTGCAGCAGGTTGACCGTCATCATGATCAGGTCGTCGAAGTCCATGGCGCCGGCCTGCTGGAGCCGCGCCTGGTACATCTCGTAGGCCTCGGCGAGCGTCTGCTCCATGTGCGTGGACGCCCGCGCCTTGAACGTCTCGTAGTCGATCAGCTCGTTCTTCAGGTTGGAGACCTGGGCGCTGAACGACTTCGGCGGGTAGCGCTTGGGATCGAGGTCGAGCTCCCGGCAGACGAGCGCCATCAGCCGGTTCGCGTCGGCCTGGTCGTAGATCGAGAAGCTGGTGGGGAAGCCGAGGCGCTTGGCCTCGCGGCGCAGGATCCGGACGCACGCGGAGTGGAACGTCATCACCCACATGGCCCGCGAGCGCGGCCCGACGAGGGCGTCGACCCGCTCCTTCATCTCGGCGGCGGCCTTGTTGGTGAAGGTGATCGCCAGGATCTGGCCGGGGTGCACCTCCCGCTCGCCGAGCAGGTGGGCGATGCGGTGGGTGAGCACCCGGGTCTTGCCCGAGCCTGCGCCGGCGACGATCAGCAGGGGGCTGCCGGAGTGCACGACGGCGGCGCGCTGCTGCGGGTTGAGGCCGTCCAGCAAGGGGTGAGCTTCGGTCTTCGACATCACGTGCGAGTCTACGGCGCTGCGCGGACGTTTTCGGCGCGTCCGCCGAGCCGGGGTGTCCGGCCGGGCCGTACCACCTCCGCACCTCTTCCGAGCTCGCCCGGGGGCCCGGCGGCAGCATGTGGACAGATGGGATGCCTTTTGGACACGGTGGGTTGACTCGATCTCACGTTCCGGCGGACGTTGAAGATGAGGCGGACACCGATCGGGCTCCGGCCCGTACTCGGAGTGCAAGGCCCTTATTTGCATCCCCGCATGTCCGCGCACAGCGGCGCAGAGTCAGCAGGGACTCGCGCACTGTCACAGGGGAGGTGGCTTCGATGACCCACCAGCAGGAACTCCAGACGCAACTCGACGCCGAGATCGTCGTACCCGCGCAGTGGACGGGACGCGCGTCCCAGGCGGCGGCTCCGCCGGTTCCGCGTTCCGTCCCGCGCCCGGTGCCGGTTCCCGTGCCGGCGCAGCCCGGCCACAGGTTCCTGATCTACAAGCAGGACCCGTCGGTCACCGAGCTCGGCGCGCGGCTGACCTACATCCCGACCGTGGTGCTGAACGGCCCGATGGACGTGCGCGTCCAGACCGAGTTGCCGGGCGTCACCCCGGTCGCCCGCAACATCGACGGCGACTTCGTGTTCACTCCCGGGACCCCGCAGTTCGACTGCGCGCACACGTTCGCGGTGGTCCGGGAGACGATCGCCATGTACGAGCGCCACAACGGCGGGGTCCCGATCCCGTTCGCGTGGAACGTCGGGGGCAACACCGAGCGCATCACCGTCTTCCCGCACGCCGCCGAGGGCGCGAACGCGTTCTACACGCGGACGGCCAAGGCGTTGAAGTTCCTCTTCTTCACGCCGAAGGGACAGCCTCCGCAGAACGTGCTCTACACGTGCCAGTCCCTCGACATCGTCGCGCACGAGACGGGCCACGCGGTGCTGGACGGCCTCAAGCCCGGCTGGCTGTCGGCGGACGCGCCGCCGCAGACCGGCGGGCTGCACGAGTCGTTCGGCGACATCACGGCGATCTTCCTGGCCCTGGCGCAGCCGGACCAGGCGGACGCGCTCGTCGCGCTCACCAAGGCGAACCTGCACGACAGGTCGTTCCTGGCGGAGCTGGCCGAGCAGTTCGGCCAGGCGCTCGGCATGCCGTCCGGGCTCCGCAACGCCGACAACGACCTCAAGCTCAGCGAGGTCGGCAACGAAGTGCACGCGATCTCGCAGGTGTTCACCGGCGCGATCTACGACATCCTCGCCGACGTCTACACCTTCGAGATGAGCCGGCAGCAGCGCACGAAGGACGCGACGATCGTGCTGATCGAGACCGCGTCCGCGCTGTGCAAGCTCGTGTTCGACGCGATCGTCGCGTCCCCCGCGACCGGCGCCCGGTACGTGGACGTGGCGAACAGGATGCTCCAGGCCTCGGCGAGCCGCGGCGACCCGGCCGTCTACCGGACGTTCATCCGCAACCGGTTCGCCGTCCGGGAGATCACGACGGCGGCGACGCCGCTGCGCGACCTGATGAGCGGCCAGATGGCGATGACCGAGGCCGCGTACACCGGGGACGGCCAGGACGTCACCGAGGTCGAGCCGCACGACGAGAACTCGGCGAGCCTGCTGGCCGCCCAGGACCGGTCGCGCTGCTGCGGCACCATGCAGATGCCCGAGTACCGGCTCGTCCCTGAGGAGAAGCTGGCCCAGGGCGGTCCGCTGGACAACGACGACATCCTCCGGAGCCAGCTGGACGAGCTGCGCAGCACGTTCGGCTAGCGGCACCGGCCAGGCGGTCGCCGGGCGGCACCGTTCGGGAGGTAGCGACCCGCGGCGAGCGGGTAGCGAGCAAGGAGCAGGCCAGTCGACGGGGAGGTGCGCGGGATGCGCGTGACGATCGAGAGCACCGGCGGTTTCACCGGCCAGAGCGCCGTCGTCGCGCAGTACGACACCGCGACCCTCCCCGCCGGACAGGCCGGCCGCGTCCGCGACGCCGTGGACGCGCTGGCCGCCGCGCACGCCCGGGGCGAGTCCGGCGAGATCGGCGCCGACCTCCCCGCGTACCGGATCACGGTGTCCGGGGACGGAGCCGAGGAGTACGGGGCGGAGGGGGAGCCGCGCGTCTACGAGGTGCGGGGCGACCCGACCGCCGGGGTCGCCTCCGTCCTGGGCACCCTCCTCGAAGGCCCCGACGCCACCCCCTGACGAACCCGCTGCACGTCCCGGCCGCGCGGCGCCGCGGTGAGGCCGGGGCGCCGCCGGCCGGGCACGGACGCGGGGTCAGCTCGTCTTGCGGTGGTCGCGGGCGGATTCGGCCGCGGTGTGGACCGCGGCGAGGTCCGCGCCGGTCGCGGCCATGGACGCGGCGGCGACGGCGCCCTCGACCAGCGGGGCGTCCGCGAGCAGGACGTCGTCGCCCTCGGCGTCCTCGATGAGCATCTTGGCGGTCAGCACGGAACTGCCGAGGTCGGCGAGCAGCACGACGCCGTCGCCCCCGTTCGCGGCGGCGACCGCCTGCTCGACGAGGTCGATGCTCGTCCCGAGACGCCCTTCGGAATCTCCTCCGGCGGGTTCGACGACGGCCTTGCCGACGCCCATGGCGCGGGCGACCTCGGCGACGCCCTCGGCGAGCGTCCGGCTGTGGGAGATGATGACGATGCCGACCATGTCACGCCACCCCCGCGGATTCCGCGACGTCGGCGAGGGTTTCGAGCACCAGGGCGGTGGACGACGCGCCGGGGTCCATGTGCCCCTCGCTGCGCTCGCCCAGGTAGCTCGCCCGGCCCTTGCGCGCCCGCATCGGGACGGTGCCGTCCGCGCCCTTCGCGGCGGCCTCGGCGGCGGCCCGCGCGCATCCGGCGATGCCGGAGCCGTCCGCCAGGGCCGCCTCGTACGCGGCGACGGCCGGAGCCAGCGCGTCGACCATCGTCTTGTCGCCCTCGGCGGCCTTCCCGAGATCCTGGACGCCCTCCAGGGCGGCCCGGAGCGCGGCGCCGAGCGCGGCGGCGTCCACGTCGGCGGCGTCGCCGAACGCCTTGCCCGCGCGGCGCAGCGCCGTCCCGTAGAGGGGGCCGGACGCGCCGCCGGTCTTCGACACGATGGCCCGGCCGGCCGCGATCAGCACCTTCCCCGGCGGGGCGTCCCCGGGCAGCGCCTCCACGGCGGCGCGGAAGCCGCGGTCGAGGTTGAGGCCGTGGTCGCCGTCGCCGATCGCCGCGTCCAGCCGCGTCAGCCGCTCGGCGTCGGCGGACACCCGCTCGGCCGTCCGCCTGATCCAGGCCGCGAAGTCCCCCGCGTCCATCGAGTCCGCGCTCATCGGCCCCACCGCAGCCCCGGCGTCTCGACGGGCGCGTCCCACAGGCGGACCAGCTCGGGCGTCACCCGGCACACGCTGATCATGCAGCCCGCCATCTCCAGGCTGGTCACGTACGGCCCGACCAGGCGGCGGACGACGGTCGCGCCGTGCCCCTCCAGCCATTCGGCGGCCGCCGCGTAGGCGACGTACTGCTCGATCAGCGGGGTGCCGCCCATCCCGTTGACCAGCACGAGCACCTCGGAACCCGACAGCGGCATGTCCGCGTCGATCGCGCTGAGCGCGGCGTCCACGATCTGCGCGGCGGTGCCGATCCTGACGCGTTCGCGGCCGGGCTCGCCGTGGATGCCGATGCCGAGCTCCATCTCGTCCTCGCCCAGCTCGAACGTCGGCGTCCCGGCCGCCGGGACCGTGCAGGACGACAGCGCCACGCCGAAGGACCTGCTGCGCTCGTTCACCTCCCGGGCCGCGGCCGCCACGTCCGCGAGCGGGGCCCCCTCCTCGGCGAGCGCCCCGGCGATCTTCTCGGCGAACAGCGTGGCGCCGGTGCCGCGCCGCCCGGCGGTGAACGTGCTGTCCTCCACCGCGACGTCGTCGTCGACGATGACGGACACGACCTCGATGTCCTCGTCCTCGGCGAGTTCGGCGGCCATCTGGAAGTTCATGACGTCGCCGGTGTAGTTCTTCACCAGGTGCAGCACGCCGGCGCCGCCGTCCACCGCCATCGTCGCGGCGATGATCTGGTCGGGGACGGGAGAGGTGAAGACCTCCCCGCAGCAGGCCGCGTCCAGCATCCCGTGGCCGACGAATCCGGCGTGGAGCGGTTCGTGCCCGGATCCGCCGCCCGAGACCAGGGCGACCTTCCCGGTGCGCGGGGCGTCCCCCCGGATGACGGTCCCGGTCCCCGGGTCGACCTTCAGCGACGGGTGCGCGGCGGCCAGCCCGCGCAGGGCGTCGGACACCACGTCCGCCGGGGCGTTGATGAGTTTGCGCATGTCTCAGGCTTACCCCGGCGAAGCGCCCCCTCCCAGGCCCAATCGCCGATCTTGCGAACCGGGGGTGCCCGGAGGTCCGCGCCCGCATAGGTTGCACCCGTGACGAAGGCACCGAAGATCCTTTATGACTGCGACACCGGCATCGACGACGCGATGACGCTGCTGTACCTCGCCTCGCTGGTGCGGGCGGGGAAGGCGGAGCTGGCGGCGGTCGGCACGGTGCACGGCAACATCGACCCGACGACCGGCGCGCTGAACACGCTGCGCGTCCTGGAGGCCGCCGGCGTCCCCGCGGGCGAGCCCGGGCCGGGAGGGCCCGTGGTGCCGGTCGCGGTCGGCGCCGCCCGGCCGATGGCGCAGGACGTCCACTACGCGCTCGACTGGCACGGCACCGACGGCCTCGGCGACACGCACCTCCCCGAGCCCGCGGGGCGCCCGGTCGCCGAGCCCGCCGCCGCGCAGATCGTCCGGCTGGCCCGCGCGATGCCCGGCGAGCTGACCCTGCTCGCGACCGGCCCGCTGACCAACCTCGGCTCGGCGCTGCTGCTGGACGGCGAGCTGCCGTCGCTGATCCGCGAGGTCGTGGTGATGGGCGGCGCGTTCGACCACCCCGGCAACATCACCACGCACGCCGAGGCGAACATCTGGCACGACCCCGAGGCCGCCGACCTGGTGTTCGCGGCGGACTGGCCGATCGTCCTGGTGCCGCTGGACGCGACGCACCCGACCGCCGTCCACGACGACTGGCTGGACAGGCTGGCCGCGCACGACACCCCCGTCGCCCGGTTCGCCGCGAACATCCTGGAGTTCTACGCGGACGCCTACACCCCCACCCTGAGGCGCCGGGGCGCCGTCATCCACGACGCCCTCGCCGCGATGCTGGTCGTCGACCCGGACCTCGGCGAGTACGTCCAGCGTCCGGTGCGCGTGGAGCTGCGGGGCGAGCTGACGCGCGGCACGACCGTGTGGGACGCCCGCTCGCTGCCCGCCGAGGACACCCGCCGTCCGGTGAAGGTGGCCGTGGGCAGCGACGTCGCGCGGTTCCAGGAGCGCCTGCTGTCGGCCCTGCTCACCTTCTGAGCGGCAGCCGCCTCCCGGCCGCCTCGGATCCGGTCACCCGGCGCACCCGGAACGTTCGCCGAAAGCACGGCGTCCGGGTATGCCGGGACCGTTGGCCGACCTTATTGTTGAAGATGTGACCAACGTTCTGGACGACAGCGAAGTGCAGCGGATCCTGGCCGTGATGGCGCACCCCGACGACGTCGACTTCGGCGCGGCCGGGACGGTGGCGCACTGGACGGACCGCGGGATCGAGGTCGTCTACCTCATGATCACCGACGGCGACGCGGGAGGCTTCGACGACGGCGTCACCCGCGAGGAGATGGCCGCCCTGCGCCGCGAGGAGCAGCGCGCCGCGGCCAAGTGCGTCGGGGTCGGCGACGTCCGGTTCCTCGGCTACCCGGACGGGCGGGTCGAGGTGGGCTTCGGCCTGCGCCGCGACATCGCGCGCGTGATCCGGCAGGTGCGCCCGGACCGGGTGCTGATGCCGAGCCCCGAGCGCAACTACGAGCGGATCTACCCCAGCCACCCCGACCACCGGGCCGTCGGCGCGGCCGCGCTCGACGCCGTCTACCCCGACGCCCGCAACCCCTACGCCTATCCGGAGCTGCTCGCCGACGAGGGCCTGGAGGCGTGGACGGCGCGGGAGGTGTGGCTGTCCGGCGGCCCCGTGGTGAACCACTACGTCGACATCACCGACCAGTTCGACCGGAAGGTGAACGCGCTGCGGGCCCACGCGAGCCAGACCGCCCACATGGGGGACGGCCTGCCGGAGATGCTGCGCGGCTGGCTCGCGGCCAACGCCGCCGCCGCGGGGCTGCCCGAGGGACGTCTCGCCGAGTCGTTCCAGGTCGTCGACACCGCCTGAGCCCCGCCACGACTCCCGGGGAACGCGACCCCCGGGTAATGCGCCGCCCTCGCAAAGGCTCACCGAAGCGGTCAGGTCACTCAAGTCTCGGTCACTTAGCAAATACAGTCTCTTACAAGCCGTAATCAGCCTCCGAGCGGGCATGTACCCCCATGTGACAGAACTCGGGGGGTCGTCATGCCGCGTGAGATCGAGGCCACCGCCACATCCGCCGCCGCGCCTGAGGTGATCTTCAAGCACGTCTGCGTGCCGGAGGCATGGGACGAGTGGGGCGGTTTCTGGACCAGGGTGCGGCGGGAGTCCGCCGGTGAGGAGCACCCGAACGGGCTCGGCGCCGTCCGGTACGTCCGGTCGTGGCGGGAGGAGGTCGTGGCCTGGGACCCGCCGCGGCACTACGGCTACATCGCGCTGGCCGGCCACCCGGAGCGGCGCCTTCGCGCCGACATCACGCTGGAGCCGCACTTCGCGGGCACGCTGATCCGCTGGCGCGGCGAGGTGGACGGCTTCCCGGGCACCGGACCGCTCACCAGCGCCGTCCTGCGCCGCCGCCTCGACGCGTACGCGCGCCGGTTGGCGCGGCATTCCGAGCGCTGCGAGCCGGGCTGCCCAGCCCGCCTGCCAGGCGCCCTCTAGGCCCACACGCCACCCAGGCGCGCACCCCGGGGCGACACCTGCCCACGGGGACCCGCGCCCGCGAGCGCCTGCCCCTGAAGAGCCACGTAGAGCCCGTCCGGCCACGCACGACCAAGAACTCGTGCGCGGCCGATGAGTCGCGCACGGCTGGAGGGCTCACACGCAGCCGGTAGGCCACGCGTTCATTTTTGGTTGGGTCGCATGAGTTTCGGGGGAATCGATGCGGCGTCAGTTGGTTGCGCTCGCTCTCTTGGCGGGTGGCGGGGCGGGTTCGGCCGCCTACTGGTTCATGGCGGACGGGGCGCCGCACGGGGGCCGTGTCGTCGCGAACGCGGGCGAGTCCTCATCGGCGGGGCGGGACGTGTCCACGGTCCGGCTGGCGAGTCGCCCATTCGACTCGGGGGCGCTCCGCCAGGCGGTGCGCGCCTATGTCAGGAACCGTCCGGGCAGGGCCGGGGTGATGGTGAAGGACCTCAGGACGGGGGCGTCGTTCGGCGAGAACCAGGACGGGCGGTTCGTCTCCGCCAGCATCATGAAGGTCGACATCCTGGCGAGCCTCCTGCTGCAGCGGCAGGCCGGCGGGCGAGGGCTGAGCGGCACGGAGCGGGCGCTGGCCCGAACGATGATCAGGGAGAGCGACAACGCGGCGGCGGACGCCCTGTACTCCGCGGCCGGTCGCGGCCCCGGAGTCGCGAGGACGAACCTGGCCTTCGGGCTGAAGGACACGAAGCCGTTCCCCACCTCATGGGGGTCGTCCTGGACGAGCCCGGCCGACCAGGTGCGCCTCCTGACGAACCTGGCGTCGGACGAGAGCCCGTTGGAGGCGCGCGGGCGCCGGTACGTCCTCGGTCTGATGGGGTCCGTGCTGGACGAGCAGGCGTGGGGCGTCAGCGCGGCGGCGCGTCCGGGAGAGCGGGTGGCGCTGAAGAACGGCTGGGTGCCGCTCCGCTTCCAGGGGCACGGCTGGTCGATCAACAGCATCGGCCGCGTCAGCGGGCCCGGCCACGACTTCGTCATCGCGGTGTGCAGCGGGGGCAACCCGACGATGGAGACGGGAGTGTCCACCGTCGAACACGTCGCCGACATGGTGGTCGACGGCTTGCGCGGGTCGGGAGCGTGAGGGGGTTCGCGCGGAGGGAAGGCCTCTGGTCCGGAGAAACCGGTACGGAAAGAGGCTGGCGCGGAACCGGGGGAGCCGCGGTTCCGGACCGGGCGGCGGGCCGGCCGCCCAGCGTACGCCGGGAACGTCAGCGGTGCAGAGGTCGCGAGAGCTTCTTGCCGTCGGCGGCGGCCACGGCGACGCAGGTGACGGTGCGGTCGCCGGACTTCCACGAGTCGGCGGTCGGGTAGTAGTAGGAGTTCGCGATGCCCCGCGCGGCCGGGTCGCGGTTGATCCGCGCCTGCGTGCGGAGCTTGCACCCGGTCAGGGCGAGCTGCTGGAGCCGCGCCTCGGGCGGCATGACGTAGCCCTTCAGCCGGAAGACGGCCGTCACCTCGCCGTCGTGCGGCCCCGTGCAGGGCACGATCTTGACGCTCTCCACCTCGACCGGCGCCTCGGTCGCGGTGCTGGTGGCGCCCGAGTTGTCGTTGATGCAGTCGCCGAGCTTCATCTTCTCGGCGTCGACCTCCTTGGGCTTGGTCGGGGTCACCTTGGGCGCGGCCCCGGCGTCGTCGGACGAGCCGTCTCCGCTGAGCGCGAAGGCGGCGATGCCGCCCACGAGCCACAGGCAGGACAGGACGATCCCGGCGATCGCGAGGCCGCGGCCCTTGCCGCCCTTCTTCGCGATCTGGCTGAGCGCGACGGCGCCGAGGACGAGGCCGACGACGCCGAGGCATCCGAGGAGGCCGGTCACGAAGGCGGCGATCGCCAGCCCGTTGGTCTTGTCGGAGTCGGATCCGTACGGGGAGCCGGGACCGTGGTCGCCCGGCATCGGCGGGGGCGGGGGCTGGGGCGGATAGGGGGCCTGCGGGCCCGGCTGCGCGGGCCCGGGTGGTGGATAGGTCATGACGAGCGACTGTTCCACACCGGAGGGTGTTCGTGATCATGATGCGCGGCAACCGGGGATTACGATTCGCTCACAACCGCAGTGAAAACGTTTACTTCCCGGCCCGCCCGGGCAGGGTGTTCCCCCTCTAGACGAGGCGGCGGGCGGCGGCCCAGCGCGACAGCTCGTGCCGGTTCGACAGCTGGAGTTTCCGCAGGACGCTGCTGACGTGCGTCTCCACCGTCTTCACCGAGATGAACAGCTCCTTGGCGATCTCCTTGTAGGCGTAGCCGCGCGCGATCAGCCGCAGCACGTCGCGCTCCCGCTGGGTGATCTGGTCCAGCTCAGGGTCCACGGACGGGGCGTCCGTGGCGGCGAACGCGTCCAGGACGAATCCGGCGAGCCGCGGCGAGAACACGGCGTCCCCGTCGGCGACCCGGCCGATCGCGTCCGTCAGCTCGGGTCCGGAGATCGTCTTGGTCACGTAGCCGCGGGCTCCGCCGCGCACGACGCCGATGACGTCCTCCGCCGCGTCCGACACCGACAGCGCGAGGAACTTGGACGAGACGGCGCCGTGCAGCCGCCGCAGCACCTCGATGCCCCCGCCGCCGGGCAGGTGGACGTCCAGCAGGACCACGTCCGGCCGCGTCTCCCGGATCACCGCGACCGCCTCGTCGACGTCGCCGGCCTCCCCGACGATCTCGACGCCCCCGCCCAGCTCCGCCTTCACGCCGGTCCGGAACATCTGGTGGTCGTCGACCAGCACGACCCTCTTCAACGACCCGCTCATGCCCACGTCCCGCTCCACCTCACCCCGCGCTGCCGCCCCGGCGGCCGCGCTCACGACTTCCTGATCTCCAGGCGCACCTCGGTGCCCTCGCCCGGCGCGGTGCGGACGGTGGCCTTGCCGCCGTTGCGCTCCATACGTCCGATGATGGACCCTCGGACGCCCATCCGGTCCTCCGGGACCTGGTCGAGAACGAATCCCTTGCCCCGGTCGCGGACGAAGATGGCGATCTCGTCGCCCTCCACCTCCGCGTACACCGACACCGAGGGCGCCTCGGCGTACTTGGCGGCGTTCACCATCGCCTCCCGCGCGGCCTGCAGCGCGGCGCCGAGCCGGTCGTCCAGCGCCGTGTCGCCCACGCAGACGACCTCGATCGGGACGTTGTGGTCGTCCTCGACTTCTCCGGCCGCCTCCCGGATCGCGGCGGCGAACGTCTGGTCGGGGTCGGCGCGCGGCTGGTAGAGCCAGCTCCGCAGCGTCCGCTCCTGGGACCGGGCGAGCCGCTGCACCTCGCGGGTGTCGTGCGCGTTCCGCTGGATGAGGGTCAGCGTGTGCAGCACCGAGTCGTGGATGTGGGCGGCCAGCTCCGCGCGCTCCTGGGACCGGATCCGCTCGTGCCGTTCGGCGTCGAGGTCCTGCCAGAGCCGCACGACCCACGGCGTCACGATCACCGCGACCCCGGTCAGGATGATCAGCATGGCGATGAGGACGGACCGCGCCTGGTCGGCCTCCACCTTCTGCGCCACGAAACCGCCGATGCCGCCGACGACGAGGAGCAGGCCGAGCAGGCTGCGCAGCCACCTCTGGCGCAGCGGCAGCGTCCAGCGCTGCCGCTGGTCGCGGTCGGCCTGCTGCCACAGGATCGCGGCGCCGACGCCGCCGACGATGAACGGCCACAGCGCCCACCGGACGACCCCGGCCGCGCCCCACGGCAGCGCCGCCAGCCCGAACGCCACGGCCGCGTAGGCGAGCAGCTGCCCCCAGTCCCGGCCGCGCCGCCGCCCGGCCGCCTCGGCCGAGGACCTCTCCCGGACGGGGAGGAGGATCCAGAACGCGGCATAGGCGGCGAACCCGAGCCCGCTCGCCATCGTGAGCAGGACGAAGGCGCCTCGGACGAGGAACACGTCCACGCCGAGGTGCACGGCCAGCCCCCGGCCCACCCCGGCGACGAGCCGCCCCTCGGCCGCCCGTTCCAGCCGGGCCGGCCCGAGGGGGCTCGCGCCCGCCGGTCCCGGCGGCGCCGCCGGCCGTTCCGCCGTCTCCTGGCTCACCGCCGTCCTTCCCCAGGTTCTCCCACGTCACCGATCGTCACACGCCCGGACATGTTTCGCATCAGGGAACCACCCCGGGCCGGTCTCAGGGTCGGAATCAGGGACGACCCCGATACCGCGCGCCGCGCGGGGCAGGCGACCATGGCTGTCATGGGCGAGAAAGAGGGCCAGAACGAGGACCTGCACGGGCGCACCGACGACGGGCCCGCCGCCGGTGACCGCGGCGCGGCCGGTTACCGGCGGCTCTCGCGGGACGCCGAGCGGAAGGTGCTCGCCGGCGTGTGCACGGGGCTCGGCCGCTACACCGGCATCGACCCGGTCGTGTTCCGCGTCGGGTTGGCGGTCCTCGCGCTCGCGCACGGGCAGGGGATCTTCCTCTACATCGTGGCGGCGCTGCTGATGCCGGCGAGCCCGGGCGAGTCGTCGCTCGCCGAGCAGTGGCTCAAGCGGTGGTTCGACGGGCAGGCCGTCCTGACGATCCTCGGCGCGCTGCTGTGCGTGGGCGTCGCGTTCAGCCTCTTCGGCGGGGTCCCCACCGACGCCATCGCGCCTCTGGTGGTGGTCGGGCTGGTGCTGCTGGTCGCGCACTCCCGGGGCGTCGACCTGATCTCCGTGGCGCGGACCGTCCCCGAACGGATCACCGGGCACACGCCCGAGCCAGCCGCGAAGTGGGCGCGGGCCGAGACCGCGTCCGTCGGCGGCGTCTCGCTCGACAAGGACGTTCCTCCCGGTGAGCCCGGCCCCCTCGGCGGGCCCGGCCCCCTCGGCGAGCACGGGCCGCTCGGCGGGCCCGGAGCCTCCGGGCGGGGCGGGCTGCCCGAGGGCATGATCGATCTCGCCGCGTACTCGGCCGCGTGGACGGACGCGCCCGGCACCGCGCCCGCGGCGCCGGCCCAGGAAGGCTGCGGCGGCCGGACGTCGCCGGTGGCGGCGATCACGCTGCTCGCGGCCATGGGCGCCGGCGCGGCGCTGATCCCGGTGGCCAAGGACCACCCCGCCCCGGACTCCTGGCTGATCGTCATGGCGCCCGCGCTCGCCGTCCTCGGGCTCGGCCTCGTCGTCGGCGGCTGGTTCCGGACGGGCGGCCTCGCCGCGGCCGGGACCGCCCTGACCCTCGCCATGCTGACCACCGCGGTCGCGGGCGACGTCCCGCGCAACGCCGAGTACGGGGAGGTCGACTGGCGCCCGACCGACACCTCCCAAATCGGCCGGGTGTACAAGGTGGGCGTCGGGCAGGGCGACCTCGACCTCACCGCGCTGCCGGTCGCGGCCGGCCAGCGGGTCACGATCGACGCCGAGGTCGGGCTCGGCGGCCTGGAGGTCACGGTGCCGCCCACCGCCCGGGTGCTGGTGGACGCGCGGATCGGCCTCGGCGACGTGCGGATCGACCACCGGACGACGAGCGGGCCCGCCGCCAGGGTCGTGCGGACCCTGGAGCCGGAGGTCGCGCACGCCGCGAACCCGCCGGTGATCGTCCTGCGGATCCGCGGCAAGCTCGGAGACGTGGACGTGCACCGTGTCTGAGATCCCGCGCGCGCGTGGGACGGGTTCCGGCGAGACAGGTCACAGCGAGTGAAGGCGGGCAGGGAGATGGCCGGTAAGAAGGCGGCGGGCGAGAAGCGGTTCCGGTTCGATCCGGCGGGGCCCGTGACGGGGCTGTTCTTCCTCGCACTGGCGGGGCTGTTCCTCGCGGACGGCCTGACGGACGGGGACGTCCTGCCCGTGACGGCGATGGTCCCGGTCGTGCTGATCGGCCTGGGGCTGGTCGGAACCGTCCGGGTGCTGACCCGCTCGCGGCGCCGCCACCTGCGCTGACGCGCCGGCGCCGCGGCGCCGCTGTGACCCGTGCCGCACGGCCCGGGGCTTCCCCCCGGACGGCGAACGCCGAGTAATGTGACCTCGACGGCAGGTGACGGATCGAGGGCCGATGGCGGGGAAGGCCGGGACACCGGAGACGGGGTGCGCCGAGGCGCTGCCCGGATCCCGGTCCGCGCTGGACCCGCGCCGCGCCATCAAGCCGGGCCGCCACGGCCTCTCCCCCGAGACCGTCGCCGGGATCCAGCGGGAGCGGCTGATCGACGCGCTCGTCCACGTCGTCTCGGAGCGGGGCTTCGCGCACACGACGATCAGCGGGGTCACCGAGGGCGCGGGCGTCACGAAGAAGACGTTCTACGCGCACTTCTCCGACCTCGACGCGTGCTTCCTCGCCGCCTACCAGCGCGGCATGGACATCCTGCTCCGCCGGATGACGGAGGCCTACGAGGCCGCGCCGTCCTGGCCGGACGGCATCCACGCGGCGCTTCGCGCGCTCCTCGCCGCCCTCGCCCGCGAACCGCGGTTCGCGCGGGCGTCGCTGGTGGAGGTGAACGCGGCGGGGCCGCAGGTCAGGCAGGCGCGCCTCGACAATCTCACCCGGTTCCGCGCCTTCTTCACCGATCCGTCCCTGGCTCCCGTTCCGACCCCGGTGGTGGACGCGATCGTGGGCGGCATCTACAGCGCGATCCACGTCCAGATGGAGACGGGCGAGGCGGAGGAGCTTCCGTCGCTGCTGCCGTCCCTCACCTATTTCGCGCTGCTCCCCCTCGTCGGCCGCGAGGCCGCCTCCCCCTACCTGACCGGCGACCCCGGCTGACCTGGCCTGACCGGCGCCGTACGGGTTCCTGGCCGCCCCGGGCCCGGCGCACCCCCTCCCCGGCCGGCCGCTGACCGGAAGCGGCCGGAGGCCCCCGTCCCCCTTGACGTGAAAAACCCACGGGTTTCTATTGGTGTGGATCTTGCGTGGGACCTCCGGGCGGTCCGGGCCGTCCCGCGCCGACCCCCGGTGCACGCGCGGCGGGCCTAATCCCCCGGGGCCCGCCGCGCGCTCTCTTTCCCTGGAGGACCCATGCGGCCGGCCGTGGCCACGCTGTGCCTGTCCCTCGCCGCGCTGCTCGCCGCCTCGCTGGCCGGCTGCAGCGACGCGGGCGAGCCGGAGCCGGCGCGGTCCTCACCGGCCGCGCCGGCGGCTCGTCCGACGCCGCCGGTGCTGAACGGGGTCCGGCCCGGCGCGGAGAAGAAGTCGCCGCTGGACGGCACCTGGACGGCGGGATCCGGTTCGCGGCGCGTGGCGCTCTTCCTCTACCGGGGCGCCGCCGCGCTGAACGCGCCGGGCTTCTGCACCGGCACCGTGGACGCGCAGGGCCGGATCAAGCTGAGCTGCGCGAACGGCTCCCGTGACCGGCTCGACGGGCGGGCCGCCCTGCGCTCGGGCGAGCTGGTGGTCACGTGGGCGGGAGGTCCCAGGGACGTCCTGCACCGGCGTGCAGGCTGACCGCGAACGCCGGACCCGGATTCGTCAGCGCGGGCGGGCCGCCGTGGACGCGGACCCGGTTGGCCCGGAGCGGACGCTCGGTGACGCCGCGCGCGGTGATCGTCACCTCGGCCAGCTCGCCCGCGATCAGGGTGCTGACCCGGGTGGGGATCGTCCCGCCGTGGCCGGGCGGCCAGGTCGTCAGCCAGGTCCGGCCGTCCAGCGGGACGTGCACCGGCCCGGCGGCGTCGAACCGGACGAGGCGCCACCACTCGCCGGGGCGTCCGGCGAGGTCGCCGACGCGGGCGGCGAGCTGCCCGACGGTCGCGGTACGGACGGCGGTGGCGCGGCCGTGCGGATCGTCCTGGCCGCGCATGGTGAGGTCGGGAACCACGGAAAGGTCCATGGGAAGTCCTTCGTGCAGGTGTGCCGGCTGGGAAGGGGACCGTCAGCGAGAGCGACGATCACCCGGAAGGGGGATCAGCGACAACACGAAGGACACAGCGCGCTGGCCACGCGGCCCAGGGCCACGGGACTGTCGGTCTGCACGCGCTTCGTCACGCACACAAGGAGACACTCGGTAACCGAAGCTTGTCAAGCTGATCACTCGGAGTCGACCGGAATCTTCCCGGCGAGGGCCCTCGCGGCGCCTCGACGGGCCTCGCCCCGCGCCGCCGGCTCAGCGGCTGAGGAACACGTAAACGACCCACGTGAGCACCAGGGTCACGAGCAGCGACCCCAGGCAACCCAGGCGGGAAGAGAAAAAGAAGAACATAGGCGGCCCCTACCCCGGAAACGCCAAATATCCCCTGCTCAGAACGGTGGCGCCCGCCCCGAACGGCGTCCGCGCGGCCGAGGCCCGGGCGGCCTCCCGCTTCTGAGGGACGGGTCGTGAATGGCTCCGGCCGATCGACCGTCGTCGCTGGTGAACGGCAGAAATCCAGCAATCACGTGTTTTCGCCCAAAAACCGGAGAAAGTGGGGTTGTTCCCATTACGGTCGGCCCGGAGCCGCTGACGGAACGGATCAGGCTCCCGACCGATCGGACACTCCGACGCTGCGGAGAAGCAACGTGACCCCCCAGACCGAAACAGACACCGCGGAAGCGACTCACATGGACGAGGTGGACGTCAATCCCGACGTCCACCGGGCCACCGAACCCGACGAGGAGCAGATCCTCCGGGAGCTGTACGGCGAGCCCGACGCCGACGGCATCTTCCGCGGACAGGGCGCGGCCCTCCTGGACGAGACCCAGCAGGACGGGACCGAGGAGGACCCGTCATGAGCGCCGCGGGAATGATCGCCGAGGCCCGCAAGTCGCTCGGGATGGCGGGACGCCCGAACACCATCACCCGGGAGTACGCCTCCAGGCACGGAAGCGAGTTCCTCAAGGCGTCCTGGTGCGACATGGCCATCACCTACTGGGCGCGGCACAGCGGCAACGCGGGCGCCGTCCTGCCCGGCGGGGACCGCGCCTACACCGTGTGGCACGCGCAGGACTTCCAGAAGGCCGGGCGCTGGCACAGCGGGACCACCGCGAGCGTCAACCAGGCCAAGCCCGGCGACATCGTGTTCTTCGACTGGGGCGCCACCAACAGCATCGGCGCGATCGACCATGTCGGCGTCGTCGAGAAGGTCCTCGGCGGCGGGCGGCTGCAGACGATCGAGGGCAACACGAGCGACTCGGTGAGGCGCCGCGTCAGGGACTCCAGTGTCATCGCTGGTTATGGACGGCCCGCCTACGGCGGGGGCAACTGGACGGAGGACATGGTGAAGAAGCTGCCGCAGCTGAACAAGGGCGACTCCGGCGAGCACGTGGAGACCCTGCAGGGGCTGCTGCTGGCGCGCAGCCACCCCGAGGTGAGCATGACCGGCAAGTTCGACGACGAGACCGAGAAGGCCGTGAAGGCCGTGCAGCGGTGGGGCGGCGTCGACGACGACGGGGTCGTCGGGCCGAAGACCTGGCCGGTTCTGCTCCGCGTGCACTAGCGGCCATGAGAACCCCAGACGTCGGTAAATAAGCGACGCCGGGGACTAGTACGGCATTCAACCCCGGCATAGGTTCGGAGGGTCGCCTTCCACGGAGGTGGCCCCGATGACGTGGCCGGATCAGCGCGCTCCTCCCAGGGACGTCTCTCTCGCTGTCCACCCCGAGACGTCCCTGGGAGAAACCGCATGCCACGTATCCGTGTGGAGGTCGACGGAGCGACGTACGAAGACGACGTCGAGCCGCGCCTCCTTCTCGTCCAATATCTGCGCGAACGGCTGGGAAAGGTCGGGACCCCGGTCGGGTGCGACACCAGCAACTGCGGAGCCTGCACCGTCCTGATGGACGGGATGAGCGTGAAGAGCTGCTCCGTGCTCGCCGTCCAGGCGGACGGCCATGACGTGACGACCGTCGAGGGGCTCGGCGTCGACGGCGAGACGCACCCGATGCAGCGGGCCTTCCACGAGGAGCACGCGCTGCAGTGCGGCTACTGCACGCCCGGCATGATCATGGCGTCGCTCGACCTGCTGAGGGAGAATCCCGACCCGTCCGAGGACGAGGTGCGGGAGGGGCTCGAAGGGAACCTGTGCAGGTGCACCGGTTACCAGAACATCGTCAAGGCCGTGCGGCGGGCGGCGAGCGACATGCGCGAGCCCGGCCGGCAGGAGGTGACGCCGTGACCGTGCAGGAGGTCGGCTCCCCGCGCAAACGGTCGGAGGACGCGCGGCTCATCACGGGCCGGACGCGGTGGACCGACAACATGACCCCGGCGGGGACGCTGCACGTGGCGTTCCTGCGCAGCCCGTTCGCGCACGCCCGGATCACCGGGGTCGACACCGCGCCCGCGAAGGAGCGTCCCGGCGTCGTCGCCGTGTTCAGCGGCCGGGATTTCGCCGCGGAACAGGGTTCGCTGCCCTGCGCGTGGGTCGTGACCGAGGACATGAAGCATCCGGCCCACCCGCCCATGGCGGTGGACGAGGTCCGCTACGTCGGCGAGCCCGTCGCATGCGTCGTGGCCCGCGACAAGGCCGCGGCCATCGACGCCCTGGAGGAGATAGACGTCGACTACGAGCCGCTGTCCGCCGTCGTGGACATGGAGGCGGCCCTAGCCGACGGCGCCGATCTGGTGCACGAGGACCTGGGCACGAACAAGTCCTACACGTGGGTGTTCGAGAACGGGGATCTCGACGCGGCGATGCGGGACGCGCCGGTCGTGCTGGAGCGCCGCTTCGTCCAGCAGAGGCTCATCCCGACGGCCATGGAGCCGCGGTCGGTGCTGTGCGTCCCCGAGGGGGACGAGTTCACGCTGTACTCGGCCACGCAGATCCCGCACATCCTGCGGTTGATGCTGGCCACGGTCACCGAGATCCCCGAGCACCGGATCCGGGTCGTCGCGCCGGACGTCGGCGGCGGCTTCGGCTCCAAGCTGCAGGTGTACGGGGAGGAGGTCCTCGCGCTCCTGCTCGCCCGCAGGCTGGGCCGTCCGGTCAAGTGGACGGAGACCCGCAGCGAGGGCAACATGACCGTCCACCACGGCCGCGACCAGATCCAGCGGCTCACGCTCGCCGCCGAGCGCGACGGCCGGATCCGCGGCCTGAAGGTCGAACTGCTGGCCGACATGGGCGCGTACCTGATGCTGGTCACCCCCGGCATCCCGCTGCTGGGCGCGTTCATGTTCAACGGCATCTACAAGATGGACGCGCTGTCGTTCACCTGCACGGGGGTCTTCACCACCAAGACGCCCACGGACGCCTACCGGGGTGCGGGCCGCCCGGAGGCCACCTTCGGCATCGAGCGGATGATGGACGAGCTGGCCCACGAACTGGGCATCGACCCCATCGAGGTACGGCGCCGCAACTGGATCGCGCACGAGGAGTTCCCGTACGAGACGATCGCGGGCCTCACGTACGACACGGGCAACTACGAGGCGGCGACCGACAAGGCGCTGGAGCTGTTCGAGTACGACAAGCTCCGTGCGGAGCAGGCGGACAGGCGGGAACGGCGCGATCCGGTGCAGCTGGGCATCGGGGTCTCGACGTTCACGGAGATGTGCGGTCTCGCCCCGTCCCGGGTCCTCGGGTCGCTGTCGTACGGTGCCGGCGGCTGGGAGCACGCGTCGGTGCGGGTGCTGCCGTCCGGCAAGGTCGAGGTGGTCACCGGCTCGTCCCCGCACGGGCAGGGCCACGCGACGGCGTGGGCGCAGATCACCGCCGACCGGCTCGGCGTGCCGTTCGAGGACGTGAAGGTCCTGCACGGCGACACCGCCATCTCGCCCAAGGGAATGGACACCTACGGGTCCCGTTCCCTGGCCGTGGGAGGGGTCGCGCTGTTCTCCGCCTGCGAGAAGGTGGTGGACAAGGCCCGCAAGGTGGCCGCGCATCTGCTGGAGGCGTCCGAGCAGGATCTGGAGTTCTCCGGTGGGCGGTTCAGCGTCCGCGGCGTCCAGGAGGAGGGCAGGACGATCCAGGAGGTGGCGCTGGCCGCGTTCGCCGCGCACGACCTGCCGGACGGCATCGAACCGTCTCTGGACTCCGACGCCACGTTCGACCCGGAGAACTTCTCCTTCCCGCACGGCACGCACCTGTGCGCGGCCGAGGTCGACACCGAGACCGGGATGGTGAAGCTCCGCAAGTACGTGGCGGTGGACGACGTGGGCAAGGTCGTGAATCCGCTCATCGTGGAGGGGCAGGTCCACGGCGGGCTCGCGCAGGGCATCGCCCAGGCGCTCTACGAGGAGGCCGTGTACGACGCGGACGGCAACCTGACGACGACCACGATGGCCGACTACCTGGTCCCGTCCGCCGCGGACCTTCCGACGTTCACGACGGACCGCACCGAGACGCCCGCGACGTCCAACCCGATGGGGGTGAAGGGCGTCGGCGAGGCCGGAACGATCGCCTCGACCCCCGCGGTCGTCAACGCGATCGTGGACGCGCTGCGCCCCTACGGGGTGCACGACGTGCGGATGCCGTGCACGCCGGAACGCGTGTGGCGCGCGATGCGCGCGGAGGAGAAGCCGGCGGCCGCGGAACCGGGCGCGGGCGGCGGACTCGGCTCGGCCGGAGGTGACCAGTGATACCCGCGACGTTCGACTACGTCCGTCCCGCGTCGGTGGACGACGCCGTCCAGGTGCTGGCCGACGCGGGCGAGGACGCCAAGGTGCTGGCGGGAGGGCAGAGCCTGATGCCGCTGCTGCGGCTGCGGCTCGCCTACCCCGACGCGCTGATCGACCTGGGCCGGCTCGGCGCGCTCCGGGAGATCCGCGACGAGGGGGACTCGCTGTTCATCGGCGCCATGGCGACGCACCATCAGGTGATCCGCGATCCGCTGGTGCGCGAGCACGTCCCGCTGATCGTGCAGGCGACGGAGACCGTCGCCGACCCGGCGGTCCGGCACCGCGGCACCTTCGGCGGGTCGCTCGCCCACGCGGACCCGGCGGGCGACCTGCCCGCCGTGGCGCTCGCGCTGGACGCGGTGTTCCTCGTCCGGTCCTCGCGCGGCGAGAGGGAGATCCCCGCGTCGGAGTTCTTCGTCGACTGGATGACGTCGGCGATGGAGCCGGACGAGCTGCTCGTGGGCGTGCGCGTGCCGAAACTGGGTGCGGGCTGGGGCGTGCACTACGAGAAGTTCCACCGGACCGCGCAGGCATGGGCGATCGTCGCGGTGGCGTGCGCCGTCCACCGCAACGGTGACGGCATCGAGGAGGCGCGCGTCGCGCTGACGAACATGGGCCCCGCGCCGGTCAGGGCGAGCGCGGTGGAGACCGCCGTGAGAGGGGGGCCGGCGTCGGAGGACGCGTTCCGGACCGCCGCGGCGCAGGCCGCGGCGGGCACGGAGCCGCCCACCGACCTGCACGGGTCGTCGGAGTACCGGGCCCACCTGGCGACGGTGCTGACGGCGCGCGCCCAAGCCATCCACCCGCCTTGACCATGCTCGGTCGCCGTGTCGCGAATGTGGGTGAACGACCCCGCC